>CAYXMO010000112.1:0-8891 GCA_964465935.1 uncultured Rhizobium sp. | reverse complement strand
GCGCATCACCGCCGTCGGGTCGCGGCGCCACACCAGGTTGATCTCCCAGCCGATCTGCTGCTTCAGCGGCACCAGCGCGACGCGCCGCCGATCCAGCGTCGCGGCGATGTGCGAATCGACGAAGCCGATGCAGCGCCCGCTCGCCGCCAGTCCGGCGACGATGCGCTGCGTCGTCGCCTCATGCGCCAGCCGCGGCTTGACGCCGATGTTGAACAGCGCGGTGTCGACGATCGAGCGCAGCAAGTTGGGCGGGCGCAGCAACGCCATGTCGCGGCCGCCCAGATCGGCGAGGTCCACGACGTTGCGCCCCGCCAAGGGATCGTTCGCGCCCACCACCAACTCCAGCCGCGCCCGCGCCATCGGCAGCGCTTCGCAGCTCAGCTCCTGCGGCACCGGGCCGGCGATGGCGGCGAAATCGGCGCGGTCGTTGGCGATGGCGCTGACGATCGCGGTCGGCGTCGCCAGATCGAGGGTGACGCGGACATTGGGCTGCGCCCCCAGAAATTCGCCCAGCAGATCGGCGAAGATGCCTTCGCCCAGTGCCGGGATGGTGACGAGGCTGAGCGAGCCGAAGGCGCCGGCGCGGATGCCTTCGACCGTGTCGGCGATCGCCTTGAGTCCGGCAAAGCTGCGCTGCACCGATTCCAGCAGTACCTGGCCCTCCGCCGTCAGCCGCATGCCGAAGCGGCCGCGGTCGAACAGCTTGAGGCCGCAGGCGAGCTCGAACTCGGCGATGGCGCGCGTCACCGTCGGCTGCGTCGTGCCCAGCGCCTGCGCCGCTTCGGTCGCCGAACCGCTCTGCGCCACCGCACGGAAGATGTCGACGGACCGAAGGTCGAGTTGAACCATGCCTGCTCCGCATGAATGACGGCGAAATCGGAATTTGATCGCGGCCGGGGAGCGCGCGAGCTTTCGCGCGGGCCGGCAGCGGCCATGACTGGCGAAAGCAACACGTCACACGGGCGAGCTAAGTCCGTGCTCCCTGCCGCGTCAAGTTCCGCGTCGCGTTGTCATCGAACCGCAACGGAGGATGCCGCCATGTCCAACAAGACGATCGAGATCGAGGTCTACAACCGCACGGCCTACATGCTGACCAGCTTCGCCGGCACCACGACGAGCGGATCGCTGCCGGTGCCGGACGGCAATTCGCCGCCCAAGGGCAGCACCGACAGCTACACCATCGGCGTCGGTTCCGGCACCTCCTTCACGATCAAGGCGTCCGGCAGCGATGGCTGCGCCGGCACCGTTACGCTGCGCGACGCCGGCAACAACGTCGCCTTCGAGATTGTCTACAACCAGCAGGACAGCGGCGACGCCACGATCCAGACGCGGGCCCTGACCATTCCGCAGTGCCAGGGCTGGAACAACCACGACAGCTACAGCGGCGACGCCGTCAGCGCCAAGGTCGATCTCTACCAAGGCACCTCCGTCAGCCTGAAGCAGGCGAACGGCAGCACCGGCGTGTTCGGCTATGTCGTGCCGCTCGACACCAATCCCTACGACGTCAAGCGCAACTGCTCGGACTTCGTCAACAGCATGTTCCAGAAGGCGATACGCGGCGTCGAATTCACCGGCATGTACGACCAGGGCTCGGCCGCTCCCTACATGCCGGTCGACTTCACCGGCGGCAGCGTCGCCTTGTGCAATGACGGCACCATCAACAGCGCGCTGGTGAAGATCCTGCAGGCCCTGTGGCCCGGCCAAGCCGGCGTCACGCCCGACACCGACAGTCCCGACTATCCCTTCATCAAGTTCATGGCCAACTTCCTGGTGCCCCATGTCAGCGGCGACTCGATGACCGCCGACACAACGCAGGCGCCGCTCGTCATGTATGTGCCCACGTTCAGCTATGTCGCGACCAAGAGCGCCGGGCCGCAATACCAGCTCAGCGGCTACCGTACCTTTCCGTTCATCGGCTCGGGCACGCGCTTCCATATGGCCAACGTCAACCTGTTCCTGCAGTTGATGCTGGCCGGCGCGCATTTCGTGAACATCCAGGCGAGCCGCGATTACGACAACCAGAACATCTCCAACACCGGCCGCGACCTCTACAATTCGTTCAAGGACCAGTTCAAGAACGGCGAGTTGCGCCATTCCTGCGTCGGCAACTCGCACTATGCCGATCACGTCAACTTCAGCGGCTGGTACTATGGCGATACGTATAAGGAGTGGGCGGTGTCGGGCAGCGGCTTGCTGGTCGCGCTCCTGGTCGGCCAGACCGCGTCGGGGCAGTGGAACACCTTCATGCAGCTCGAAGGCTGGCCGGCCGACGGCGACGTCTTCACCACCGGCTCGACGACGGGCGGCGAGCGCCACGGCACCGACTTCGCCAACTATCAGACCTCGCTGTGGAACATCTCGACCTTCGGCGCGATTCCCTACAGCGAGAAGCGCGGCACCACGATCTTCCTGGCGCCCGCGAGCTGGGTGCCGGGAATCTGTACGAGCACCTATATGATGCCCTATGTCGGCGCCGAGACGCCGCAGCCTTGGCTCAACACCGATCTGGTCTCGGTGCCGGCCGGCACGCCGTCGCTGCCGCCGCAATACGGCTGAGAACGCCGGTCAGTCGTGGGCCCGCACCGGGCCCTCGATGACCTCCGGCTTCTGGGTGACGAGGCCCGCCATGTGGGTCTTGGTGAATTCCGCGGCGATGGCGATCGACGCGTCGGCGCCGGCCTTGTCGGCGAACACGCTGATCGAGGCGCCTTCGCCCTTGCCGGTGTCGAGCCAGTAATAGCGCACGAAGCCTTTGCTCTTCTTGAGCAGCGGCACGAAGGCCTCGCGGATGCGGCGGTCGATCTCGGCGCCGTTCTTCGGCTCGAAGTGATAATGGCGGATGGCGGCGAACATGCGGGCGCTCCCTTCGCTTGACGGTCTGTTTACCATCCTACGCTAGGGTTTGGCTCGTCGTGAATGCGCTTTGGGGAGCACGATGAAAGCCAAGATCAGGGTCCATGTCGACCGCGACGCCGCGCTCGAGGCGATCCGCGCGCTCGACGCCTTCGGCGACATGCTGCGCGAGGCCGATCTCGACTGGCCCAAATCGCTCAAGCGCAAATACAAGGACGCGCGCCGCGAGCTGGTCCACGCCATCGGCTACGCCGCCAACTTCGCCGGCATCGCCGACCACGCGGTGATCGACTGACGCGATTTGGGGCGTCTCGCGTCGCTCGGGGACGTGTGGGCTTGAAACTATTCACACCCGTCGTCATTGCCCGGC
Organism: uncultured Rhizobium sp.; assembly: GCA_964465935.1. Taxonomy (GTDB): domain Bacteria; phylum Pseudomonadota; class Alphaproteobacteria; order Micropepsales; family Micropepsaceae; genus Rhizomicrobium. The sequence continues at coordinate 5,668 of CAYXMO010000112.1, read as the reverse complement.
CCACGCTGTCGCTAGGCCTGTCCGGGCAACCCAATTTTCTTTCGGCCGAAACCAAATTGGGTCGCCGGTATAGGGCGAGCGCTGACGGGTTTTGGTGAGTCAGTTCAAGTCGAAAGCCAGCGCCGCTCTGATGTCGTCCAGCTCAAGATCGGGCAGCTCTTCCACAATCTGCGCATGCGTCAGCCCGGATGCTAAGAGGTCGAGCACGTCGACGACACGGATGCGCAAGCCCCGAATGCAGGGCCGTCCGGCGAACTTATCCGGCTCCGACGTAATGCGTTCCAACAGCGTGTCCATGCGGCGACAATAGCGCTTTTCAGCCGAGTTGAAATTCGGCCCGTATGCCGGCCGCGCCCGCCGGGTGGACTTGCCGGCCCGCAATCGTGCAAGACTTGCGCTCGATCCCGCCCCGGAGCCTGCTTGTCCGCCATCCCCGCCGTCCCTGCGCCCGTCATCAAGCGCCGCCATGTCGCCGCAGCGGTCGCCGGCAATGCTCTCGAATTCTACGACTTCACGACCTATTCCTTCTTCTCCATCGCCATCGGCCATGCCTTCTTCCCTGCCGGCGCCCTGGCGGGGACCGAGTTCGGCAGCCTGATGCTGTCGCTCGGCACCTTCTTCGCCGGCTTCCTGCTGCGCCCGGTGGGCGGCATCGTGCTCGGCCACTACGCCGACCGCGTCGGCCGCCGCCCCGCCATGCTGATCAGCTTCACCATGATGGGCCTCGCCATCCTGGCGCTGGCGCTGATCCCGCCCTATTCGTCGATCGGGCTGGCGGCGCCGATCCTGGCGATCGCGGCGCGCCTGACCCAGGGCTTCGCGCTCGGCGGCGAAGTCGGACCTTCCACTGCCTATCTCGTCGAAGGCGCCCCGGCCAGCCGCCGCGGCCTCTATGCCAGCTGGCAGAGCGCCAGCCAGAGCGTCTCCTCCATGGTCGGCGGCACCGTCGGCCTCGTCCTCGCGCTGGCGCTGACCCAGGCCGATCTCGACTTCTATGGCTGGCGCGTCGCCTTCATCCTGGGCGCGCTGACGCTGCCCTTCGGCCTCTACATCCGCCGCTCGCTGCCCGAATCGCTGCATGCGCCCGACCATCTGCCCGAAGCGGAAGGCGCCGGACTGATCGCCGGCCTGCGCGGCCACAGCCGCGTCGCGATCCTGGCGCTCGTCATCCTGCTCGGCGGCACGGTGGCGACCTATGTCCTCAACTACATGACGACCTTCGCCCAGAGCACGCTGCACATGGCGGCGTCGCCGTCCTATGCCGCAACGCTGGTCAGCGGCGTCGTCGGCATCGCCGCCTCGCTCGCCGGCGGGCTTCTGTCCGACCTCTATGGCCGGCGCCTCTTGATGGTGGGAAGCCGCGGCATCTTCGTGCTTCTCGCCTATCCCATCTTCATGCTGATCGTGCAGCAGCGCTCGACCGCGGCGCTGCTGTTCGGCACCGCGCTGCTGTCGCTGCTGCTCAATGTCAGCTCCGGCGCCTTCTACGTCGCCTTCATCGAAGTGCTGCCCAAGCGGGTGCGCGGCTCGATCTTCGGCACCGTCTATGCCACCTCGATCACGATCTTCGGCGGCTCGACCCAGCCGATGATCGCCTGGCTGATCCACGTCACCGGCAACCCGATGGCGCCGGCCTGGTATCTGCTGGCGGCGATCTCGATGAGCCTGGTGGCGATGTATCTGATGCCCGAAAGCGCCCCGGCCGCCGCCGCCAAGGCCGCCGCCGAAGACCCCGGCCTGCCGCCGACGGCATGATCCGCGCGCCGGTCGGCGCGGCCCGTCAGACGGCGGCCGGCGTGAAGGTGATCTTTCCCGGTTTGCCGGCGCGTTTATGCGGCCGCACGACGATCTCCACGTCGCGGCTGAAGGCGGTGAGAAAATTCATCAGCCGCTCGACCGAGTATTCCGCGAAATGCCCGCGGAACATGCGCGACACTTCCGGCTGCGAAATACCCAGCAGCTTGCCGGTCTGCGCTTGTGCCAGTTTCCGTGCGCTCGTGATCCGGTAAATCTCCGCGACGATCTGCGCCTTGAGCAGCCGTTCATCCGCGTCGGGAAAGCCGAGATCGGCAAAGATGTTTGCGCTGCCGCGCTCGACCTTGATTTTGGATTTCATTTCCGTTTCTCCGATCCGTACAGCGCGGCATGATCCGCGATGGCGTCCTTGAGCCTGCGTTCGATCAAGGCGATGTCCGCTTTCGGCGTCGCGGCGCCGTGTTTCGACTTCTTCTTGAACGCATGCAGCACATATACGACTTGCCTAAAGCGCACTGTGTAGACGGCGCGATAGGTATCGCCGTCGAAATTGCCGATCAATTCCAGAACGCCACCGCCGACTCCCTTCAGGGGCTTGGCGCCCGGCGGGTGTTCGCCGGTTTGAACCAGGTGCAACTCGTAGCCGAAGGCTGCCTGCACCGCGCGGGGAAATTCCAGGTAGTCCTTCTTGCTCGATCCGAGCCAGTCCAACAGACGTGAAGGAGCGCCGAACGTGGTCATTGCGGAATTATGAGTAAAAACTCATAGCTGTCAATCCACCAGGGCCGCGCCTCCGGTGCCGGCGCGGACGAAGAAGGCGGGCTAGGCGGTTCGGCGGGGCACAGGTGCGTGAAATTCGATATTGGACGCCAAAAAAATCGACATTGGACGTTGACAAAATCGACAATGGACGCTCTAAGAGCGGCACCAGGAGCAGGATCGAATGTATCGGCGGTTCGCCGCGGCACAGATTCGCAAGGCGTTGAAGGACACGCCGCTCGTCGCCGTCACCGGTCCGCGCCAGTCCGGCAAGACCACTCTGGTCAAGACGTTCGGCGGCGATGGCCGGCGTTACGTCACGTTCGACGATGCGACGCTGCGCTCGGCGGCGCAGAGCGATCCCACCGGATTCGTCCGCGGCATGGACCGCGCGATCATCGACGAAGTGCAGCGTGTTCCGCAGATCGCTCTGGCGTTGAAGCAATCGATCGACGAAGACCGCCGTCCCGGCCGGTTCCTCGTCACGGGCTCGGCCGACATCCTTGCGATCCCCAAAGCGCAGGAATCCCTGGCCGGCCGGATGGAGGTCGTTACGCTGCTGCCGCTTGCGCAGAGCGAGATATTAGGCAGGCGGCCGCCGCGGTTCATCGATGCCTGTTTCACCGGAACGGTCGCGCAATCGGCCGCCGCGCTTGCCGGCCGCGATGCACCGGATATCGCGCCGCGTGTCCTGAGCGGATCGTACCCCGAAGCGATCAAGCGAACGTCGCTGGAACGCAAACGCGATTGGTTCCGCGCCTACGTCCAAGCCATCGAACAGCGCGACATTGCCGAGATCGCGACGATCCACAAAGCGCGGCGCGTGCCGCGGCTCGTCGAGATATTGGCCCAGCACGCCGGACAATTGGTGAATTTCCACCAGATAGGACGCGAAATTGCCCTCGATAGCGAGACCGTCGACCACTATGTCGGGCTTCTCGAAAATCTTTTCTTGCTGCGCCGCGTGCGCCCCTGGCTGCGCAACGAATTAAGCCGTCTGGTGAAAACGCCGAAAATCCAGTTTCTGGACTCAGGCTTGCTTGCTGCGGTGCTGCGCCTGTCGCCGGATCGGTTGCGCCATGATCGCACGCCGTTGGGACGGGCGCTCGAGACTTTTGTGTTTTCCGAACTCGCCAAGAGCGCCGCCTGGAGCGCCAACCGGCCGGCCATTCTGCATTATCGCGACAAGGATCAAGTCGAAGTCGATTTCGTGCTGGAAAACGAAGCGCGCGAAGTCGTCGGCTTGGAGGTCAAGGCGGCGGCGAGCGTCTCGCAGGCCGATTTCAAGGGGCTAAGGCGGCTCGCCGATCACACGGGGCGATCGTTCCGGTTGGGCGCAGTCCTCTACGACGGGCCGCAGATCGTGCCCTTCGGACCCCAGCTCTTCGCCATGCCCTATCGCGTGCTCTGGGCCGGGTGATACCTGCCGGTCACGGCTTCGGCACCGCGCCGATGCGGGCGTAGAAGTCGGCGGCGTGGGGATCGGCGGCGAGCGCGGCGGCCATGTCGGCGTCGCCGCTCTTGGCGTCGCCGTTCTGCTTCTCGGCATAGCCGCGCATGTAGAGCGCCGAGATGCGCTTGTCGTTCGCCTTCAGTGTCGCGTCGAAGCCGGCGATGGCGTCGGCGAAGCGGCCCAGGCGCAGCAGGATGACGGCGCGCGCTTCCAGCGTGCCGGCGGCGCCCGGCAGGTCGTTCAGCGACTGGTCGCAATCGGCGAGACCCGCTTCCAGCTCCTTGCCGGCGATGGCGCGCACCCAGCAGCGGCTGACCAGCCCGATCGCCTTGCCGCCATGCATGGCGATCACGTCATTGGCGTCGGCCAGCGCCTTGTCGTAGTCGCCCATCTCGGCATAGAGCTCGCTGCGCTTGACCTTCGGCGCCGTCCAATAGCGGAAATTCTCCAGCTGGGAATAGGCGGCGAGCGCCTGCGTATTGTCGCCGGCCGCGGCATAGGCTTCGCCCAGCCCCAGCCAGGCATAGCCGACATAGGTGCCGTGATCCTTGATCAGCTGCTTGCAGTCGCCGATCCGCACCTCAGGATCGCGGGTTTCGTCGAGGCAGCGCTGATAGCGCAGCGCCGAGCCCGAATCTTCGGCAAGCGCCGCCGCCGGCAGCGCTGCCAGCAGGGCGGCCAACAGATAGCGTTTCATGACGTCCCTCATCCTTGCGGTTCGCCGGTCAGCCGGCGGGTTTCACGCCGTAGCGCAGCAGGCGGTTCGCGGCGCCCGGATCGGCTCTCTGCCCCGCCGCGATGTCGCCATCGCCGGCACCGCCCAGGAGGCGCGCGATCGTGCCGCGCATGAACAGGGCTTCGCCATTGTCGGGTTCCAGCGCGGCGGCGCGGCTATAGTCGGCCTGTGCGGCCTGGAGTTGCCCAAGCTTGAAATAGGCGAGGCCGCGCGCCATCAAGGGATCGCCGGTCTTCTTCTGGACGTCCAGCGCCTTGCCGCAATCGGCGAGCGCGGTTTCGAGCTCGCTGCCCAATATGGCGCGAACCAGGCAGCGGGCGGTCCATCCCATCGGCCCGTCATGCAGGGCGACAAGCGCATCGACATCCGCCATCGCCGCCGCCCGGTCGCCGGCCTCCGCGTGATAGATGGCGCGCAGGCGATAGCGGTTGGGCCAGGGCTGGATCTGGATCGCATGCGAGATGGCGTCGACCGCGTTCGGCAGGTCGCCCGCCTCCTCATAGGCCATCGCCAGGAAGCCCCAGGCGCTGGCTTCGCCCGGATGATCGTGCATGTAGGTCGTGCAGGCGTTGATCCGCCACATCGGAACGTAAGGGCCGGCGCCCATGCAGGTGCGCTCGCGATGGTTCGAATCCGGCGACAGCACCGGCACCGGAACTCCCGCGCCCCAGGGATCGGCCATCGCCGCGCCCGGCAGCAGCGCCAGCACGGCGGCCAGCAGATGGCGCTTCATGGTTCACCCGTTTCGTATGCCTGCCGCGCCTTATCATAGCACATCCGTCACCCCTGTTTCTTCACCGCGCTTTCGTGCCAGCGGTGCAGCAGCGCCCATTCCAGCGCGGTGAGCGCGAACAGGATGACGATGCCCAAGAGCGACAGCAGCGCCAGCGCCGCGAACGCCTGCGCCGTGTCGAGGCTGCGGGTCGACAGCGTGATCAGCCAGCCCAGCCCCAGATCGTTGCCCG
>CAYXMO010000111.1:6891-8925 GCA_964465935.1 uncultured Rhizobium sp. | reverse complement strand
TCGACGATCGCCGGCCAATAGCGCACCGCCGCGCCGCCCAAGGGATCGATGCCGATGCGCACGCCGCTGCCCCGGATCGCGTCCATGTCGATCACGTTCAAGAGGTCCGCGACATAGGACGCGACGTAGTTGAACTTGTGCACCTTCGGCGACGCCAGGGCCCGCGCGAACGGCACGCGCTTGACGCCGGCCAGCGTGGCCGCGATCAGGTCGTTGGCGGTCTTCTCGATCCAGCCGGTGACGTCGGTGTCGGCCGGTCCGCCATTGGGTGGATTGTATTTGAAGCCGCCAGAGTCCGGCGGATTGTGCGACGGCGTAATCACCACGCCGTCGGCGAGGCCGCGCGTCCGCGTGCCGTTATAGGTCAGGATCGCATGCGATACCGCCGGCGTCGGGGTGTAGCCGCCGTCGCTGTCGATCATGACCTCGACGCCATTGGCGACGAAGACTTCCAGCGCGCTGCGCAGCGCCGGCTCCGACAGCGCATGGGTATCGATGCCCAGGAACAGCGGTCCGTCGATCCCGGTCTTGGCGCGGTAGAGGCAGATCGCCTGCGCTATGGCGAGGATGTGGGTCTCGTTGAAGGCGCGCTCGAACGACGAGCCGCGATGGCCCGAGGTGCCGAACGCGACCCGCTGCGCCGGAAAGCCCAGGTCCGGCGTCTCGGTGTAATAGGCCGCGACCAGCTTGGGCACGTCGACCAGCAGCGACGGCGGCGCCGGCTTTCCCGCCAAGGGATTGATCGTCTCGCTCATGGCGAAACACCCGCGGCATCGGCGTCGGCGAAGACATGCAGCGCGCCTTGCGGGCGGACTCGCGCAGCGGGCAGGCTGTGGTCGCCCCTGCGCAAGCCGTCCAGCATGGTTCGTTTTCCCGCGCCCGACACCAGAAACGCGACATTCGCCGCCGACTCCAGCACCGGATAGGTCAAGGTGATGCGGGGCTCCTCCTTGACGCCGATCACCGGCGCCGCCCAGCGCGTGCGCTCGTCGAGCGCCGCCGTCCCGGGAAACAGCGACGCGGTGTGGCCGTCGTCGCCCAGGCCGAGCAGAACGACATCGAACAACGCGCGCGCGGGATCGAGGTGTGAAGCGCCATAGAACGATTTCAGCGTGTGCTCGTAGCGAAGCGCGGCTTCGTCCGGCTCGAAGCCGTCGGTCTCTATCGCGTGGATGTTGTCCAGCGGCACCGGCACGCGCGAGAGCAGGGCGTCCTGCACCATGCGGTAATTGCTGCGCGGATCGTCATGCGGCACGAAACGCTCGTCGCCCCAGAACCAATGCATGCGCGGCCACGGGAAGCGGTCGCGATAGGACGCCGCCGCCATCGCCGCATAGAGCCGCTTCGGCGTCTCGCCGCCGCTGAGCGCAACCGCGAACCGCCCCACCGCGCGCAGCGCCAATTCCAGCAGCCAATCGGCGGCATGGACGGCCAATGCATCGGGTGTCGCAAAAACCTCCGCAGAACACGTCATGACGGCCTGTCGTTCGCCGCTTCGAGCGCCCGCCATTCGCGGCCGTCGCGGGCGAGCAGCGCGTCCGCCTCCGCCGGTCCCGCGCTGCCGGCGGCATAGAGCGGCAATTGCGCCGCGCCGTCCGCCGCCCAGGCGTCGAGGATCGGCTGCACGATGCGCCAGCCCGCCTCGATCGTGTCGGCGCGTTGGAACAGCGTCGGATCGCCCATCATCGCGTCGTAGAGCAGGGTCTCGTAGCCGGTGCTGGGCGCCGACTTGAAATAGTCGGCATAGTTGAACGCCATCTTGACGTCGCCCAACCGCACGCCTGGCCCCGGCACCTTGGCGCTGAAGCGCAGGCTGACGCCTTCGTCCGGCTGGATGTGCAGGATCATGTCGTTCGAGCTGAGCTGCGCCTCCTCGACGTCGCGGAAGATCGCCAGCGGCGCGCGCTTGAAGCGGATCAGGATCTCGCTGCGCCGCCGCGCCAGCGCCTTGCCGGTGCGCAGATAGAACGGCACTCCGGCCCAGCGCCAATTGCCGATCTTCAAATTCATCGCGACATAGGTCTCGGTGACGGA
>CAYXMO010000111.1:5077-6791 GCA_964465935.1 uncultured Rhizobium sp. | reverse complement strand
TCGTGGCCGAACGGCTTCTCCACGACCACGCGGCGCCAGGCGCCGCCGCTCTCGCTGACCAGATGCGCGGCGCCGAGCTGGCGCATGATCGGCGCGAAGGCGTCGGCGGGCGTCGCCAGATAGAACAGCGCGCTTTGCCCGGCGCCCCGCGTCTCGCGCACCTGTGCCATGCGCTCAGCCAGCGCGCGATAGGTCTGGGTGTCGCCGAAATCGCCGCGCAGATAGTGCAGGCGCTGTGCCAGCCAGCCGCGATCGTCCTCCGACACCGCGCCCGGCGCGAAGCGGTCGAGCGCGGCGGTCAGTTCGGCACGAAAGGCGTCGTCGTTCTTGTCGCCGCGCGCCACGCCGATCACGGCGAAGGCGTCCGGCAGAAGGCCCGAGCGTTTGAGATTGTAGAGCGACGGCAGCAGCAGCCGCGCCGTCAGATCGCCGGCGGCGCCGAAGATCACCATGGTGCAAGGATCGGGAATGCGCCGCGCCGTCATGGTTTGGGCTCGACATGGCCGCCGAACTGGTGCCGCATCGCCGAGAGCAGCTTGTCGGCGATGTTGTCCTTCTCGCGCGAGCGGAAGCGCGCGAACAGCGAGGCGGCCAGAACATGCGCCGGAACCGCTTCCTCGACCGCCGCATCCACGGTCCAGCGGCCCTCGCCGGAGTCGTCGACCGTGCCGCTATAGCCGGCGAGCCTGGGATCGGCGGCCAGCGCGATCGCGGTCAAGTCGAGCAGCCAGGAGCCGACCACGCTGCCGCGGCGCCACACTTCGGCGATGTCGGCGAGATCGAAATCGAAGCGCGCCCCCTCGCCCGCCTGGCCGCCGGCCTTCTCCAGGATCGCGAAGCCTTCGGCATAGGCCTGCATCAGCCCGTACTCGATGCCGTTATGAATCATCTTGACGAAGCGCCCGGCGCCGGCCGGTCCGCAATGGACATAGCCGCGCTCGACCCTGGGATCGCGGCCGTCGCGTGCTGGCGTGCGGGCGATCTTGCCCGGTCCCGGGGCCAGCGCCCCGAAGATCGGATCGAGACGTTCGACCACTTCTTTCTCGCCGCCGATCATCAGGCAATAGCCGCGCTCCAACCCCCACACCCCGCCGCTGGTGCCGCAATCGACATAGTGGATGCCCTTGGCTTTCAGCTCATGGGCGCGGCGGATGTCGTCACGATAGAAGGCATTGCCACCGTCGATCAGGATGTCGCCGGCTTCGAGCAGGCCCGCCAGCGCCGAGACGCTGTCCTCGGTGATCTTGCCCGCCGGCAACATCAGCCATACGACGCGGGGTCTCGGCAGCGCGGCGACGAGCGCCCGAAGATCGGCGACGCCGGTCGCGCCTTCGCCGGTAAGCGTTTTTACCGCGGCGCCGTTCTGGTCGAACACGGCGCAGGCATGTCCCGCGCGCATCAGGCGGCGCGCGATGTTGGCGCCCATGCGTCCCAAGCCGACCACGCCGAGCTGCATCGAATCGTCCTCGGAAGGTGAGCCGAAGCGTACCGCAATGTAACCGTCGGCTACAGCGGCAGGGGCGAGCATCGCTGCTCGCCCGCCATCCTTGAGACAACGTGAAGGCAACAAACCCGTTCCGGGCAGGGCGCTTCGCCCTGCCGCTTAGAACGCGAAGCGGAACTGCGCCCCGACCGACACCGACACCGGCGTGTCCGGCGCCGCCGGCGGGTTGACGTCCGCCAGCGCGAAGCCGTCGATCTCGCCGCGGCCTTC
>CAYXMO010000111.1:0-4977 GCA_964465935.1 uncultured Rhizobium sp. | reverse complement strand
CCGCCGGCGGGTTGACGTCCGCCAGCGCGAAGCCGTCGATCTCGCCGCGGCCTTCAAGGACTGAAAGCCCGTACAGCGCCTCCATGCGGTATTCGCGCTTGCCGGCGATGTTCCAGGTCTGCGTCACCGGGCCCAGGGCGCCGGTCTCGCGGTCGATCACTTCGACGGTCGTGTAGTTCAGCGCACCGCTTTCGACATGCAGCGGTTGCGTCAGCGACAGCCGTGTCGTGTCGAGGTCGAAGAACAGCCCGTCCTTGGTCATGACCAGCTCGTAAGCCGTGGACTGCAGGCCGTCTTGCGCCAGCTGCAGGTTGGACTGCGCCGTTTGCGGCGCCGTGGTGTGCGCCAGCGTCGCCGAACCCGACATCGTCCAGCCCGCGCCTAGCGCCGCAGTCAGGCCTAGGGTCGTGCCTTGCGTGCGCGCGCCATTGGCGAGCGCGAACGTCCCGCTGCCTTGCGCGCCGAGCAGGCCGTTGGCCTCGTCCAGCATCGTATAGGACGCGTTCAGCGTGAAGCCCTTGGCCAGCGTGTAGTCGATGGCGGCCACCGACGCCGTCGCCTTGGCTGTGGCGAGCGGCACCGTCTGCAGCGGCCCGAAGGTCGGGTCGTAGTTCAGATGATCGTCGCTCTTCTGGCTGAAGCCCAGGCTGACATGCAGGCCGCGCGCGACCGCGTAGCCGCCGCTGGCATAGCTGCCGCCGGACGCGAGGCCCAGCACCGGATTGACGCCGCCGGTCGCCGGATCGAAATCCGAGCGCAAGGCGAAACCGCTGCCGCTCATCAGGCTGTAGGCGCCGCTGCCTTCACCGATATGGACATCGACGCCGGCATCGGCATTCGTTGCCACGAACTCGGCATGGAACGGCCCGGCGCCGCCGCGCACTTCGTCCTGCGAAGATTGCGTCGCCACCATCGCCAGCTTCCACGCGCCGTCCGACAGCGGCAGGGACTGCGACTCGAAGTTCAGCGACTTGACGCCATGCGTCCAGTCGATCAGGCGCTGGTAGAGATAGGACTGGAACGGATTGCTGTCGCCGGCCACCTTCTGGTCCTTGCCGACCAGGAACGAACTCAAGGGGATATTGAAGTCGCGATAGGTCGAGCCGATACCTTCGAACGCGACGATATAGGCGTTCTTCTGCTGCCACAGATCGAGCTGGCCGGGATTGAGCACCGCCGATTTCAGGCTCGCCGCCGACCAGTTCGGCAACAGCGGCAGCGACGTCTGCTTGCCGTCATAGCTGAACGGCTTGTAGACCACGAGCTTGCTGAAATCGAGCGGCGACTGCGACGCCTCGATGTCGAGCTCGCCCCAGCCATAGACCGGATCGACGCCCGGCGCGCCCAAATCCTTGGCCGAGCGGAAGATGATGTCCGCCGTCTCTTCGGCGTGTTTTTGCAGCCACGGCCAGCGGTCCTGCAGCAGCGCCACCGCGCCCGTCACCAGCGGCGCGGCGAACGAGGTGCCGCTCATGCGCGTGACGCCGCCATGGTTGTCCGACACCAGGATCAGCTCGCCCGGCGCCACCACGAAGCGGTATTTCAGCTTGTTCTGCTCGAAGCAGAAGCCCAGCAGCGTGAAGCAGGCCTCGCCCGGCGTGTTGGAGAACGGCGAGATGTCGCCGTTCGGCCCGACCGAGCCGACGACGATCAGGTTGTTGGGCACTTCCAGGCCGAGCAGCCACGGCACGTTCGCGGTTTGCGTCACGCCTTCATTGCCGGCGGCCTTGACGATGACCAGGCCCTGCTTGCGGCTGCTGAGCAAGGGGCCGCTCAGGATGTTGACCCATTCGTTCGACACCGCCGCGCCCGGCACGCCGAGCGAGGCGTTCACGACATGCGCGCCCTTGTCGTACAGCGCTGCGATGCCGGTGGCGACGTCGTTCCAGCTCGCCGTGCCGCTCTGGTCGAACGGGTTGTAGAGGAAGATGCTGGCGTTGGGATCGATGCCCATCACGCTCTGGCCGTCATGCTGCGCCGCGATCAGGCTGGCGACCGCCGCGCCGTGATCGTTGACATAGGTGTTGTAGCCGCCGACGAATTTGATCTTGGCGACGTCGGCATTGCTCGCGGTCACGGTCGAATCCAGGATGCCGACCACGGCATTGCCGCCGCTCGCCTGCATCTGGGTCAGCGCCGGCGACCAGTGCACCGCCGGCATCCACCAGTCGACATGGTCGACGCCGGTGAAGTTCATCAGCCCGTCATACCAGTTGAGGAAGAAGAACGAGCGCGTCGCCGCATCGGTGTTGGCCAGCGACGCCGGATCGTTGGGATCGATGCCGTACTTCGCCAGCATGCCGGCGGCGAAGCCGTCGGCGAAATTCTTGCCGGTGTATTTCTGGACCGCGGGGCTCCAGAACGCGTCGGCCTTGCCCATGAAGGCGGCGATCTGCGCCTGCAGGCCGGAATAGTCGGTGGCGTGCGTGGCCTGCAGCTGCGTCCAGGTCGCGTTGATCGCGCCCCACTCCGGGCCGGCGCTCTCCCAATAGGGTCCGACGGTGCCCCAGAAGGGCTGGATGCTGCCGTAGAACGGCGTGATCTGTCCCCAGAACTGGTCGTTGCTGCCGTAGAACGGGTTGATGCTGCCGTAGAACGGATTGACCTGGCCCCAGAACGGCTGGATGTCGCCCCAGAACGGGCTGATGTCGCCGTAAAACGGATTGATCGAACCGTAGAAGGGATTGATGTCGCCGTAGAACGGGTTGATCGAGCCGTAGAACGGCCGGATCGTGCCGTAGCTCGGGGTCGAATCCGGCGTCATCCGCGCCGCCGCCGACGCTTCATTTCCCGCAAGCAAGCAGCCCAACGCAACGCTGGCCAACAACAGCTTCCGAACCATTACGCACCCACCCGTTTCTCGGCTTTTCAGGTGCTTGCATGTTGTCGGCGGCGGCCTAACCGGGAGTTAATCCAATGCTCCACACTCACCTTTCGCTAAGGTGCGCTTAATTTTGTGTTGACGGGATCGGTCCAAACCGGCGGACCTCTTCACCCTGGTCAGGACGCCAGCGCGCGAATCTTCGCAGGCGCGTTCAGCACGCGCTCGGCCGGAAGGTGAATCCGCGCCGTGGTGCCGCGGTCGACTTCGCTCGCCAGGGTGAAGGTTCCGCCGTGCATCTTCACCAGCGATTTGACGATCGGCAGCCCCAGTCCGACGCCGCTATGGACGCGGGCATAGGCGCTTTCGGCCTGGCCGAACGGCTCCATCACCACCGCCAGCTTGTCGTCGGGGATGCCGACGCCGTTGTCGCTGACCACGATATCGACGCCGCCGGCGGCGGTCTCGATGAGGATATCGATCTCGCCGCCGCGGCCGGTGAACTTCACCGCGTTCGACAGCAGGTTGACCAGGATCTGGCGCAGCCGCTTGTCGTCGGCGCGCACCAGCACGCCGCGGCCCGCCCCGTCGAAGCGGATCGCCTTGCCGGCGGCGGCCGTGCTGTTCTTGGTTTCGCACACCGCGCTCTCGACCACGTCGCCGAGCAGGACGTCGTTTTCCGCCAGCGTCACCGTGCCGGCGTCGATCCGCGCCATGTCGAGGATGTCGTTGAGGATGGCGAGCAGGTTCTGGCCGCTGGTGTTGATGTCGGCGGCGTATTCGGTGGCCTTGGGGCCCTGGACGATGCCATGCGCCATCAGCTCCGAGAAGCCGATGATCGCGTTCAGCGGCGTGCGCAGCTCGTGGCTCATATTGGCCAGGAAATGGCTCTTGGCGCGGTTGGCCTGTTCGGCTGCTTCCATCGCAAGACGCAAATGCGCTTCGACTTCGGTGCGCCGCGCGATCTCGCCGTCGCGCTCGCCCAGCGTCCGCGTCAGCTCGACGTTCTTCTGCGTGATCGCGTTGCGGTGGCGGCGCACCAGGTGGTGGCGCCAGCCGATCCACGCCATCAGGATCAGGATGCCCAGGAGCAGCGCTGCGAAGATCACGGTCTGGGTGGCGGCGCGCGACTCGCGCAGCGAGATGTCGCGCTTGAGACGGTCGGATTTGAGATGCTCGATCTCCAGCTGCTGCGTCGCGAAGTCGAACTGCGCCCCGATCAGCGCCAGGTTGGCGGACGACGCGAGCGAGCGGCCCTGGTCGTCCAGCCGCTTGAACGCTTCCAGATGCGCCAGCGCCAGCGGATAATTGCCCTGGGCGCGATAGACCTTGAAGGCGATCTCGTGCATGTCGCGGAATGGCGCGATCGTGGTCTTGAGGTCGACGCCGTGGAACGCCTTGGCGAGATCGCGCGCCGCCGCCTCGACCGCGCCGCGCTCGAATTCGACTTCCGCCTTGACGCCCCACACGAACGGCGCCGAGCCGTTGCTGTCGTCCTTGCCCAGCAGCCGGATCGCCTCGCGGGCGGCACTCGTGGCTTGCGCGAATTTGTGCTGCTTGGCGTAGACCGCGGCGAGGTTGGACAGGATGCTTTCCTGCAGGAAATCGCTGTTCAGCGCGCGGCTGATTTCGAGCGCGCGCTGGAAATTCTTGATCGCCTCGTCATAGCGGCCCATCTGCTGCATCGCGAAGCCGACATTGTTGGCGACCGAGAGCTCGAGCGCCGGATCCTGCGAATAGATCCGGTTGGCTTCGCGGTAGTAGCGGATCTCGCGCGCGAAATCGTGGGCTTCGTCGTAGATGCTGCCCAGGCCCTGCAGCGCGATCGACTGGCTGCGCGCCTCGCCGAGCTTGGCGAAGATGTCGTGCGCCTTCTGATAGCTTTTGAGCGCCAGCGCCACGTCGCCGACGCTGTCGGCGATGCGGGCGTTGGACAGCGCCAGATTGCCGTCGAGCTTGGTGATCCTGGCGTCGCCGCTGGCGATGGCGATGGCGCGGTCGAGCGCGGCGCGCGCCTCGCCGACCTTGCCCAGGCGGGTCATCGCTTCGGCTTCCAGCCACAAGCCCGTGGCCAGCGCTTCGCTCTGGCGCGGCGAGCCGGCGGCGTGGTCGACCAGGATGATCGCCAGCTGCGCTTTCTGCAGCGCCGCCTTGGG
>CAYXMO010000110.1:0-8935 GCA_964465935.1 uncultured Rhizobium sp. | reverse complement strand
GGCGGCGCGAGAACTGGATCGAGATCAACCACACCGGCCTGCACATCCACGACCGTGCCGCCCTGCTGGCGCTGTGCAAGCGCAACGCCAAGCTCCATATATAGAGTGCATCCCGACCACCGCGCGCCGTTCCGTTGGGCGCCGATGGGCCGAAAAAGGGGTGAAGGGCGATCATGAAGACACCGCAGGAGCCGATGCCGGCGTTCGTGGCGTGGTCGGTCCATGCCCTGACGGCGAGCGGCGCGGTGCTGGCGTTCCTCGCCTTTCTCGCGGTCGAGCAGGGACGCTGGCGCCTGGCGCTGCTGTGGCTGGCCGCCGCGCTGGTGGTCGACGGGATCGACGGGCCGCTGGCGCGCTGGGCCGGCGTGACCCGGCGCACCCCCGGGATCGACGGCGCGACGCTGGACCTGGTGGTCGACTACCTGACCTATGTCTTCGTGCCGGCGATCCTGATCTATCGCGCCGGCCTGGTGCCCGCGCCCTATGCTTCGGCCGCGGTCGCTGCGATCCTGCTCTCGTCGCTCTATACCTTCGCGCGCACCGACATGAAGACCGCCGACAATTTCTTCCGCGGCTTCCCGGCGGTGTGGAACGTCGTTGCGTTCTATCTCTTCATCCTGAGGCCCGGAGAGACGGCGGGCGCCATCGTCGTCGCGGTGTTTGCGCTGCTGACCTTCGCGCCGATCCATTTCATCCATCCGGTCCGCGTGCGCCTGTATCAGCCTTGGCTTGCGCTGCTGACGGCGCTGTGGGGCCTGGCCAGCCTCGCCCTGCTGTCGCCGGGCTGGGGCGTGCCGTGGAGGCGGATATGGCTGACGCTTTCGCTCGCCGGCGCCGCGGCCCTGCTGGCGATCGGCGTTGTGCGCACGCTGCGCGGCGCGGCGCTTCAGCAGTCGAGTTCGAGATCGATCCACTGATCGTCCGGACCGGCCGCGAAGTTGTCCGGCAGGCTGTTTCCCGGCTTGTCGCTGCGGACGACGTGCATGTCCCGCTGCTTCATGGCTTTCAACAGGTCGGGAAGCGGGATGTGGTTGCGATATTTGCCCGGACCCTCCTGGGTCGAAATCATCGCCGGGATCGCGGCCGGCAACGTCTTCTCGATGAGCGTCTTCGACGAGGCGTTGTGGCTGCCGTGATGGCCGACCTTGAAGAAGGTCGCGCCACGGACCAGCGCCCTGGCGGCTTCGTCGTCGAGGATGCGCTTCCAGGTCCCCCATTCGGCGTCGCCGGGCAGCAGCAGCCGCGCCTTGCCGATCTCCAGCACCAGCACGAGACTGGTGGAATTGATCATGCCGTCGACCTTCTCGGCGGCGAACACGGCATCGGCGTTGTGCGCCAGATCGTCCATGCGGTCGGTCTCCGCCGGCTCCAGCGGCGTTCCAGGCTCGTTGGGCTGAACCTCCCAGGCCGGACCGAACGGCGACAGCACGCTCGCGTCCAAGGTGGAGCCGAACGCCGCCGCCCTGAGCGCCAGCGCGCGATAGGTCTCGTCGTCGCCCTCCGGATCGAGCTTCTCGATCAGGTCGGGATCGCGCGGCGGCCCGAGCACATGGATCTTGACGCCGGGCAGCGCATCCGACTGGAAATCCTCCGGAAACGCCTCTTTCTCGGGCAGGAAGCGCGGGCGGGCGCGGTCGCGGCGCTTGAATCCGTCATGCAGCCGGTCGAGCGCGCCACTGTTGCTCCAGGCCTCGAAACCGGCGATGCCTTCCATGCCGTCGACCGGGGCCGCCGCGTTCCACAGCATGAAGTCGATGCCGGCCTTGTCGTCCGCGCCCAGCGAAAAGCTGGGCAGCGCCGCGGCGAGCTGCAGGGCGAAGCGCTTCTGCTTCTTCCACAGTCCGACCGCCTTGCTGTTGCTGCGGTCTTCGACCCAAGGCATCCAGACTTCGCCGATCTCGAACTTGTCCCAGTTGTCCGAATTGAACGAAAAGATGTGGTCCTGATGCCGATGCGTGGCGATGACCACGTCGAGGCGGGGCTGGCCCGCAAAAGCCGTCACGTCCGCGAGGATCTGGTCCGCGAGGTCGTTGCCGCCGAACATGCCCTTGCCCTGGGCGTGAAAGCCGGCGTCGACGAGGATGGCGCGCTTGCCGGGCAGCAACAGCAGAAAGCAATCGCCGAACCCGACATTGTACATGCGGATGCGGATCTTATCGCTCATTTCCACCTCCTGCTGTCCATGGCGCGCGCCGAAAACGCCTCGACGATCCGGTTGGGGCTGGGCGAGGTTTGCCAGTCGTCGTCCAACCTTTCGTCGAACCGCTTCACCCAGCCCTTGAGCTCCGTTTCCCGCGTCGGGTGAAACGGCTTGCCGATCAGATAGCGGATACGGCCGTCGATATTGGCGATCATCGTGATGCCCGAGCGGTATTTGAGGCCGCCGAGATCGTCGCCCCCCCGCCTGGTCTGGACGATGTGCGCCACCATCTCGACCAGCAATTCGCCGGTCGATGCGGCGCGATGCACCGGGTGAAAGCCGCGAACCGCGACCTTCGTATCGGGATCGAGACGAAGCCGATCCTTGTTGGCAACCGCCCAGTTGTGCAGCGCAACCGCGACGTCCTTGAGCGTGGGATCGGGCTCCTCGTCGGTGAGCAGCGCGCTGGCGCCGCCGGGCGAATCGAAATCGTCGGACAGCGAGCGGTTCTGCTGCGCGGTCCATTCCGCCCGGGACTTGACCTTGTTGACAGTGCGCTTCTTGCGCTCGCGCGTCTCCTTGGGCGGCGTGTAGTTGCGTTCCAGCTCCTTGGCGCCGAACGTCGACAGCTTGCCGACGATCTCGGCAAGCTGCCGGTCCGAGACCGAGTCGTCTTCCAGTTCGAGCAGCAGCGACTCCACGGCGAGCGAGCCGACCGCCTTGGGGTGTATGCCCCTTTGCCGGAACGCCTCGATCATCGCCGCCCGCAGGCCCGAATCGTCGGCGCGGTTCAGCTCGTAATCCGCGGTCACGATCGCGCGCAGAAAATCGCTGAAGGTCGGATCGACCGGCGGCAGATAGTCGGTGGCGCGGATGCACATCGACAGCACCGCCTGCGCCGTGCGGACGCATTCGCTGGTCAGCCGCCCGACGAGGTCGGGATGGAGCTCGCCGTCCGGCAGCCGGCCGCTGCCGCCGGTCGCGAGGCGGACGAGATCGCGGGTGCGGCGGACATAAGTGCTGACGAAGCCTTCATAGATCGCCGAGACGAGAATCCAGCCCAGATCGTGCGGCTCGGTGGTGCGGGCATAAAGCGACGGATTGGGCTTGGCCGCGATGATGCGGCGCAGCGGCCCGCCCTTGCCGGCGGCAGCGCCGAACTGGGCGCCGATGTCCAGCAGCCGGTTGTGGGGATCGAGCAGGTCGCCGCGCGATTCGCGTATCGCCGGCGCGACGACTTCGGGAAAGGTCAGGCGCTGGAACATCGCCACGATGTCGGCGAAGGCTTCGTGCAGCGCCGGCACTTCCGGATTGGTCGGCTCGCTGTAATAGCCGTGCAGCCGGCTCAAGGCGGCATGCGATACCTCATGCGCGATGATGTCGTGCGAGAGGCAGGTGAAGATGAGCTGCCCCGGCAGGTTGGGGCCGGGATCGTCCTCGTCGGCCGAGAAATAACCGAACAGGACGGCATTGAGCTCGTCGTCGAAATAGGCGTTGCGCCCCTGGAAGGCGTGCGGGAACAGCCGCATGCGCTCGCCGCCGCGAAAGCGCAGGCGGCGTCCGAGCGCCTTGTCGAAATTCTCGAGCACCTTGGAGGCCACCGCATAGACCATCTGCTGGTGGAATCTGGGATCGTGTTCGGTGGGCTCCAGCCCCTGGGTCATCGCGACCTTGGGATCGTTGAGATCGACGACCCGCAAATAGCGCTTGGTGGCGGCGTCGTAGTCGACGACCTCCAGCCGGTCGTCGCCGAAGCGGCGCTCCTCGCGTTCGATCTGACGGTAGGGAATCTCGACGACGACGCGATGGTCGCCGGCCCGCGACAGCATGGGATCGAACGCGAAGATGCGAAGGGGGCGCCGTTCCGGGCGTGTGTCCAAAGGAGATTTCGCCATGAGACTTCGCCCCCGCCCTATAGAACAACGCCTATCCCAAGAATTCGTCGGTGTTTTTACAATATAGACCGGCAGTTTCGTCTGACGGATGCTTGGGAAATCCCGGCCAACTTACCGCCATCGCCGCGGCAGGGGAAGCATCCTTGCCGCAGCGCTCCACCGGCGCCGCGCATGGCGAGACCGCGGCGGATGGGATAGCTTGCCATATGCGGATCGAATGGGGGAGCGCCTATGCGCGGATCGGTTCTTTGCGCCGCGATGCTTCTGGCCGGCGGCGCCGCGGTGGCGGCGGCAACGCCGCCGGCGCCGCCGGAGCAGCAGCTGACGGTGACGGTCTACAACAACAACCTCGCGCTGGTGCAGGACATCCGCCGGCTGACCGTGCCGGCGGGCCGCACCAGGCTCGAATTCAAGGACGTCTCGGCCAGCATCCGGCCCGAGACCGTGGCGCTGTCCGGCAAGGGGCTTTCGATCGTCGAGCAGAACTTCGACTACGACCTGCTGACCCCCGCCAAAATGATGGAGAAGGCGGTCGGCCGCCAGATCCAGATCATCCGCACCAATCCGGCGACCGGGGCGCAGACGCCGGAAACGGCGACGGTGCTGTCGGTCAATGACGGCGTGGTGCTGAAGATAGGCAACCGCATCGAAGTGCTGCGCGACGACGGCATCCCGACCCGCGTGGTGTTCTCCAGCATTCCGGAGAATTTGCGGGCGCAGCCGACTTTGTCGGTGACGGTGAACGCGACCGGCGGCGGCGCGCGCGACGTCGCGCTCAGCTATCTGTCGACTGGGCTCGGCTGGAAGGCGGACTATGTCGCGCTGTTCGACGAGAAGCTGAAGACCATCGGCATGGACGGCTGGATCACCCTGACCAACCGCTCCGGCACCAGCTTCAAGGATGCGCGGACCCAGCTCGTCGCCGGCGACATCCATCTCGCCGACAGCGGCCAGGACTATTGGCAGCGCGAGCAGCAGCGCCGCGCCGCGCTGCGCAGCGGCGGCACCGGAGCGTCGCCGCAAGCCTCGATCGCCGATTACGACATCTTCACCCTGCCCGAACGGGTCACCATCGCCGACAACCAGACCAAGCAGGTGGCGTTCCTCGACCTGCACGGCGTCAAGGCGGAGAAGGCCTATGAGTACCGGATGGAGGGATTCCAAAGCTACGAACAGCCCGATCACGCCGCCGTCGTGCTGAAGTTCAGCAACGCCAGCCGGCCGCTGCCGGCCGGCGTGGTGCGCGTCTATACGCGCGATACGTCGGGCGATCCCAAATTCCTGGGCGAGGACAGCATCGATCACACCCCTGCCGGATCCGATCTCGGCATCAAGATCGGCGAAGCCTTCGACGTCACGATCCAGCCCAACGTGGTCATCAGCGACAAGATCGAGCGCTGGCGCACGCGCACCACGATGTCCTACACGGTGCGCAACGCGCTGGCGGAGGCGGTGACGGTGGATCTGCGCCAGAGCGGGCTGGGACGCGACAGCAAGGTCGAGAGCGAGAGCCTGCCCAGCAAGCGGATCGACGCGCACGCCCTGGAATGGCGCGTGCCGGTGCCGGCGCATGGCGAAACCGTGCTGACCTTCACCATCGCCGCGGGCAATTGAGCCGTGAAGCCGTGGCCCGCGAGCTTGGCGGCGCTGCTCCTGCCGGCCGGTGCGGCCTGGGGCGATACCGTCTCGCCGGCGCCGGACGCGGTCGCCGTCACGATCTATCACGATGACGGGCTGCAGACCTCCGATCTGCTGCATCCCGACAGCGAGCCCTGGATCCTGGACCAAGGCCTGGCGCTGATCACCGAAACACGCGAGATCGACCTCCCGGCCGGGCCGTCCGAGATCCGCTTCCGCGGCGTCGCCTCGACGATGGTGCCGCAGACCGCGGCGATCGACGGGCTGCCCGCCGGCGCGCTCGAACGCAATTTCGACTACGACCTGCTGAGCCCTGGCGCGCTGCTCGCCAAATCGATCGGCGAGACGGTGCACCTGGTCCGCACCGATCCGAAAACCGGACGGCGCAGCGACATGACCGCGATCGTGCGCTCGGGACCCGACGGCGCCCTGCTCGAGATCGGCGGCAAGATCGAGGCGCTCAGCTGCAGCGGATTGCCGGAGCGGCTGATTTTCGAAAAGGCCCCGGACGGGCTGACCGACACCCCGACGCTGGCGGTGCGCACCAATGCGCCGGCGGCCGGGCATTACACCGTCAAGCTCTCCTACATCGCCACCGGGCTCAACTGGTCGGCCGACTATGTCGCGCGGGTGGGCGCCGGCGGCCATACACTCGATCTCAGCGGCTGGCTGACGCTGGCCAATTTCGGCTCGACCGGCTTCGGCCGCGTGCCGATTTCGGCGGTGGCCGGCGTGCTCAACACCACCGGCGAGGACACGCCGATCCATCCGCAGGCCATCGCGCGCGCGACGCATTGCTGGCCGACCGCGTTCTGGTGGGGGAGCCATCCTGCGGTACCACCACCTCCGCCGCCGCCGCCGCCCCCGCCGCCGGCGCCGGGCAGCAGCGCGGTGGAGACCGTCGTCGTCACCGGCAGCCGCGTGCCCGAGCCCCGGCAGCTGGGCGACTACAAGCTCTACGAACTGCCCGAACCGACCGACATGCCGGCGCACGAGACCAAGCAGGTTCAGTTCCTGGACCTGCACGATGTGCCGTTCGAGCGCATCTACCGCTACCGCATCACGGACGGCACGCAGGACGAGGCCAATCCGGCGACGCTGGTACTGCGCCTCAAGAACACCGCCGAGTCCGGCCTGGGCAAGCCGCTGCCGGCCGGCGAAGTCGCTCTGATGGAGCCGGCGCCGGGCGGCATGCCGATCTTCATCGGCCAGGCAGGGATCAAGGACATCGCGGTGGGATTGCCGTTCGAGATCGAGAACGGCGAGGTCTTCAGCGTCCTGGTGAGCGAGACGCTGGTCGAGGAAAAGCGCACCGGAAAGGGCGACACGGCGCGCCTGCAGCACACGATGGATTTTAGCGTCGCCAATACCCGGTCCGAAGAGGTCACCGTCGAGCTCTGGCAGGACATAGCCGGCGGCCAGAACAAAATCGTTTCGGAAACGCGCCCCCATGTCGACGACCGCGGCGCGGCGATCTGGCGGCTGGCGCTGAAGCCCGGCGAGCGGGTGCAGCTGCGCATCGCGGTCGACGCGCCCGACTGACGCCGGGCGTGGCGCCGCAGGTGCTGTCGTCGGTGCCGCTTATGTTGCGGCGGCGGCCTCAGGGGTCGCAAGCGTTGCGCTCGGTGTGCGCCGAGGACGGATCGCTGTCGTAGCCCTGGACGTAGACGCCCGACACGAACATGCGGAAGCGGTTGTGCTCGGGGTCGTACCAGAAGTTGGCCGCCGCTTTGCATCAGAGGCCACCGTCCCGGCGCTGCGGCAAGAGCATCGACTTGGCGCTTACAAGGTTTTTCCGAGCAATTCTTCGGCGAGCAAATTTGAGTAAGCAGCCGCCAGTTTGTCGAACGCCTCCACGTCTAGGACGGCCACGCTAATCTTATCCAGTGAGGCGTCGCTCCACATGAGCCATTGGCAGTCGTGCTGGTCTACTAGAAAAACAAACAAATCGTCGAACGAGGAATTTCCCAAATCCGACAAGTTCGTGCTTCTGTAGCGCCGCGCATTAAATTCCGCGCTCCCCAAATCCTGATCGCCATATAGCTTGTCGTGAAGATTCCGGAACACCGCCGATGGGCGCAAAGCATCGAATTCCGAGAAGGATCGCTCCCCGCTGAAGGATAGTGCTTGTTGGAGCTCGGCTACGACAGCACCGAGGACGACCACTTCTCCGAATTGCCCGATCTCGGTGCCTTGGGCCCACATCCGAAAGTGGCCCAGCGGTATCCCCTCGGATGCATGGTGCATGTGTTCAAAGGCCAATTCCGTCTTCGAACCAACAAGCATGTCATCTCCAACTACAGTCCCAGCCGTTGTCGGGCATAAGCCGGCACCTGATTGAGGCGCATGACGCCGCTAAAGTGCGCCGTTCCATCGTTCGAGTTCGAATACCGATAGATCTGCCCACTGGAATTGACGCCATACCACTGTTTGGGTGGCGGGCTTCCTTGTCCTCCGGGCGAGCCAGGCACGGACTTTTGATACACCGTTGCAGCGTCCGGAGGAAGCGGCGTCTTTCCCTTGACGAAGTTCGGATGCTTCGGATCGTGCGTTCCTGGATTGGTATAGGTCGGCTTTGGCCCATCGTATCTCTTGGGCTTCGGCGGATCGAAAATGTTGTCGTGATGGGGGAAGATATCGTGATCGGGTCCCCAAATTTCAGGCGGCGGACCTTCGGGACGAACCGACTCCGGCGTATCAACTCCCTCGGCTGGCGGTCCATTGTGCCCGATCCCTGGCTCGTTCTCATCCTCCGGCGGAGGTTCGGGCGGCGGCGGGTCGGCTTCCATGGCTTGAGCCAATTGTATGCCACCGGAGCCGCTGGAAGCCGGCCCGCCCCCTGGAACGTAACCGTCGCTTTGGTACGGGCAAGTTCCTGAGCAGCCTGTCGACCCCTCATCGGTGCAGGAGATTCCACCCCCACCACCGCCGGCGGTAGGCGCCGTAAAACACTGGCCACTTGGATCGGTCATCGTCAGCGGCCGGTTGTCGACATAGGTGTAGCGATTGAGACCCTGGCCGTCATAAACGTCCGATACGAGATCGTCCGGCGTCAGGAACCTGCCAATCGTGGCGTCATAAATTCGGGCGTTCTCGTTGGTCAGGCACATGTCGTTGAGCTGTTCGTGGCCGGTGTAGCCGCGCGTCGTCTTCGACGCTGGCGTGGCGCCGCACGTGCTGTCGTCGCCGCCGCCGATCAGGCGGTGGCGGCCCCAGGGGTCGTAGGCGTTGCGCTCGGTGTGGGCCGAGCTGGGATCGCCGG
>CAYXMO010000109.1:0-8940 GCA_964465935.1 uncultured Rhizobium sp. | reverse complement strand
TCGATTTCGCCGCCGCCGTAGAGGAAGGCTGCGGCGGCTTCAAGCCGCCGCCGGGCGTCTAAGGCTGTCGTTCCCGCGCCGATATGCCATAAATCGCCAACGCTATTGCTAAGACATTGGGAGCACGCTTCATGGCCATCAAACTCAAGAACGGCATCTTCCTCGCGCCCTTTCACCCGGTCGACGAGGACCCGACGCTGTGCATCCAGCGCGACCTGGAGCTGATCGATCATCTCGACCGCCTCGGTTACGACGAAGCCTGGATCGGCGAGCATCACTCCGCCGGCTACGAGATTATCTCCAGCCCGGAAGTCTTCATCGCCGCCGCCGCCGAGCGCACCAAGCGCATCATGCTGGGCTCCGGCGTGATCTCGCTGCCCTATCACAACCCGCTGATGGCGGCGAACCGCGTCATCCAGCTCGACCACCAGACGCGCGGCCGCTTCATGTTCGGCGTCGGTCCCGGGCTTCTGCCGTCGGACGCGTTCTCCATGGGCATCGATCCCTCGACCCAGCGCGACCGCATGGTCGAGGCGATCGAGATCATCCTGCGCCTCTTCGCCGGCGAGCGCGTGACGCACAAATCCGAATGGTTCACCCTGGTCGATGCCACGCTGCAGCTGCGCCCCTACACTTGGCCGCATCCGGAGATCGCGGTCGCCTCCTCGGTGACGCCGTCGGGCGGCAAGCTCGCCGGCAAGCACGGCTTCGGCATGCTCTGCGTCGCCGCTACCCAGGCCGGCGGCTATGACGCGCTCGGCATCAACTGGAAGGTCGCCAACGACGTCGCCGCCGAGAACGGGCGCAAGATGAATCCGGAGAAGCTGCGCCTCGTCGGCCCCGTCCACATTGCCGAGACCCGCGAGCAGGCGTTTGAGAACGTCAAATTCGGCCTCGCCAAATGGCAGAACTATTTCGGCAATATCAGCGGCGTCGCCGGCCGCGAGGCGACCGAAGCACGCTCGGTCGAGGATCTGGTCAAGGACGGCCAGCTTGTCATCGGCACGCCGGACGATGCCATCGCCCAGATCCGCCGCCTCCAGGCCAAGCAGGGCGAGTTCGGCGTCTTCCTGCAGCTGGCGCACAACTGGGCCAATTTCGAGAACACCAAGAAGTCCTACGAGCTGTGGCAGCGTCACGTCACGCCGGTGATCAACGGCGCCAACGCCAAGCGCGAGGAGGCCTTCGCCTGGGCCGGCGACAACAAGGAGAAGTTCATCGGCGCCGCGATGACCGCCGCGATGGCGACCATCGTCAAGCACAACGAGGAACAGGCCAAAAAGGCGGCGAAGGCAGCGGAATAGGTTCTCCGCCACAAACCATCGTCATGGCCGCCCTTGTGGCGGCCATCCATGAACACCCATGCCTGCAATCGCCAGGCTTGCCTGGCGACGCGCGGTCGATCGTCCTGATGGTTTCCTGATCCTGGATGGCCGCCACAAGGGCGGCCATGACGGTTGGAGAAGGGGGGTATGCACTCTGCTGACACCTGCGCGGGTACCGCTGCGCTATCCTCTCTCCATGACCCACCGCTTCGAAGGCCGCTGCCATTGCGGCAACATCACCTACGTGTTCGACGCCAGCGCCGGGCTCGACGTGCTCGGCCTGCGCGCCTGCCAGTGCACCTTCTGCCGCGCCCACGGCGCCCGCACCACCTCCGATCCCAACGGCACGATGGCGATTGAGGTGCGCGATCCTTCGCGGCTGCAGAAATACCGCTTCGGCCTGAACACCGCCGACTTCCTGATCTGCCGCGATTGCGGCGTCTTCGTCGGCGCGCTGATGGAAGACGGCGGCCAGCGCTGGATAACGGTCAACGCCAACACTTTCCGCCCGCCGCCGCCGCACGACCTCGCCGGCGCCGCCAACGATTTCAGCGGCGAAGACTCGGCGGGCCGCGGCGACCGGCGTAAGCTCAAATGGACCCCCGTCACGGAGTTCTCGGCATGAGCAAGGCGCTCGTCATCATCGACGTGCAGAAGGGCATGTGGGCGCTCCCCGACTATCCGCCTTACGACGGCGACGGCGTGCTGGCGCGCATCGCCGCGCTCATCGCCAAGGCGCGCGCCGCGCACGCGCCCGTCCTCTACGTCCAGCATCACGGCATCGACGAGCCCAACCATCCCTTCAAGCCCGGCCTGCCGGGCTATCCTTTCCACGACGCCATCGCGCCGGCGCCCGGCGACGACGTGACGGTGAAGACCAAGTCCAGCGCCTTCCACGGCACCGATTTCGACGCCAAACTCCGCGCCAAGGGCATCGATCATCTCGTCATCACCGGCATGCAGTCGGAATACTGCGTCGACTCCGCGGTGCGCGGCGCCTATGAGCGCGGCTATCAGGTGACGCTGGTGTCCGACGCCCATTCCACCGGCGACACAAAGGTGGCGAAGGCCAAGGACATCATCGCGATCCAGAACCACACCATGAACGGCTCGTTCGCGGCGGTGAAACCGGCGGCGGAGGTCGTGTTCTAGAATTTCACCTTGCCGGCGATGATCGCGGCGTACACGTCCACCGTCAGCGGCTCATAGACGCCGCTCGCATGATCGAGCCAATAGAGCGGCTCGTGGATCGCGGCCGGATCGAAGCCTTCCTTCACCAATTCGACCTTGCGCTGCTTGAAGGTGCCGGTGATCTCCATCGCTGGCTGCAGCCGCACGAACACCGGCCGGGCGTAACCGGGCAGGTTGCCGGCCAGCGCTCCGGCCAGCGCGGCGATGTCGAAGCCGCTGCCGGTCACCAGCGCCGCCATGCCGGCGCGCCCGTCCATGCCCGGGATCGCGACGCCATAGACGTTGGCTTCCTTGACGCCGGGCACGACGCCGAGCGCTTCGGCGACTTCGCTGGTCGCGACGTTCTCGCCCTTCCAGCGGAAAGTGTCGCCGATGCGGTCGACGAAATAGAAATAGCCGTGGGCGTCGCGCCGCATCAGGTCGCCGGTGCGGAACCAGGCGTCGCCCTTGGCGAAGACGCCGTGCAGCACCTTCTTCTGCGATTCGCCCGCCTTGCTGTAGCCGTCGAAGGTCTTGCCCGGCGCATCGGCGATCAGGCCGATCGCCTCGCCGGCCTCGCCGTCGGCGCATTCGATGCAGAAGCCGTCGCCGCCGCGCACCGGCACTTCGTGCTCGATGTCGAACTTCACGATCCGCGTCGTCATGATCCGGCGCATGTAGGACGGGATGCGTCCCACCGCGCCGACCGTGCCGTCGTAGTTCAGCATTGAGACGTTGCCTTCGGTGGCGCCGTAGAACTCGACGATTTTGGGGATGGCGAAGCGGGTCTGGAAATTCGTCCAGATCTCGGGGCGCAAGCCGTTGCCGGTGATGGCGCGGATTTTGTGATCGCGCTCGAAGCGCGACGGCGGCGCGTTCAAAAGATAGCGGCAGAGCTCGCCGATATACTGGAACAGCGTCGCGTCATAGCGGTGCACGTCCTCCCAGAACTCGCTGACCGACAGCCGCCGCTTTAGGATCACCGACCCGCCGGTCAAAAGCGCCGGCCCCACCGCGCACACCCCGCCCGCCGAATGATAAAGCGGCAGCACGTTGTACATCCGGTCGGACGCCTTGACGTTCAGACCGCCGGCGAAGCCGTTCATCATGAACAGCATGCGCAGATGGGTGAAGTTGGACGCCTTGGGCAGTCCGGTCGTGCCGGAGGTGTAGATGTAGAACGCGATGTCTTTGCACGTCACGCCGGTACGCCAGTCCTTGCCCACCGCATCGCCCGGCTGCGTGGCCAGCGCGGCGTCGAAATCTTCGAGCCCCGCCATGGCGCCGCCGGCGCTCCAGGCGATGGGACGCGAATCGAGTTGCGGCGCCGCCTCCAGATAGGTCTGCGCCAGCTCGGCGCCGACGATCGCATGCTTGGCCTGCGCGATGGCGATCGAATGGGCCAGTGGCAGGCCGCGCAGATTGGTGTTGATCAAGGCCACCACCGCGCCGGCCTTGAGCAGTCCCAGCCAGGTCGCGACATAGTCGGGCCGGTTCTCCATCAGGAGCGCGACGACGTCGCCGCGCGCCACGCCCGCGCCGCGCGCCCAGCGCGCCACCCGATTGGCCGCCGCATCGAGCGCGGCATAGTTCAGCGTGCGGTCCGCAAAGTAGAACGCGATATTGTCCGGCACCGTGCGCGCCTGGTGCTCGACGATGTCGACGATGGTGCGTGCGCTGTCGGGCGTCATGCCGCGCATCCCGATCAGGGTGCGGGCGGCGGCGGCCAGGTAAGCGGCCTCGCGCGATGCGGAATCGATCAGTCCCATAGGGCTCGTGACAGCGGAATCGGTCTGACCGAAGATAGGCTGAGAGGGTTAACGTTCAAGAAACCATGTCGCTCGACCTGCGCGGCTTGAAGTGTCCGCTGCCGGCGCTGTTCGCGCGGCGGGCACTGGCGCGCGCCAAGCCCGGCGAGGAGATCGAGGTGCTGGCCGACGATCCGCTCGCCGCCGTCGACATCCCGCATATGTGCCACCAGGAAGGTCACGCCGTCGTCAGCGCCGCCCGCGATGGGGTGCTCACCAAGCTGGCCCTGCGCCGCGGGCTTTAGTGCGCCGGCGGCGGCGCGGCTGCCGGTCCCAGCCGGGCGATGACGTCGGCGGCGACGATCGCGTGCGGGTCGTTGCGCGCCTGCTCGGGGGTCAGCAGCACGATCTCGGCATAGGCCTGGTAGCGCGTGCTCGGCACGACGACCGCGTCGCGGCCCCAATAGGGGTCCCAGGGGTCGTGGATCCAGCTATGACGGTACCAGCCGAACCCGGGCCGCCAGCCCGGCCCCCAATCGGAGAAGCCGGTGAACATGGTGCGGTAGGTCGTCCTGGCTTCGGTGTCGCGGTCGTCGAACACGAAAGCGGTGAAGCCGGCATCGCGCGTCACCTCGGCGGCCCGCAGCATCAGGAAGTTCTCCACCGTCTCGCGCCTGGTCGCGGAATTGCCGGTGAAGGTAACGCGGTAGCGGTTGTCGCCCATCCGCTGGTCGGTATAGCCGGGGCCGTTGTCGCGCTGGGCCGGCTCATAGGCCGCCGGCGGATGGGCGCAGCCGGCAAGGCTCAGAAGGAGGGCCGCGACTGCCAAAACCTTGAAATCCATGGCTGTTCTCCTGACCTGCGAGCTTAACCAGCATACCCCATGCGAAGTTCCGCAGGGCAGGGTTGCGCGATTCGCACTTTATAACTGACCGGTCAGTTAGTAATTTAGTGGCCATGAACACGCCCCTCGCCCCCGCCGAGCAGCGCTGGACCCGCCGCAAACAGGCCCGCCCCGGCGAGATTCTCGACGCCGCGATGAAGGTTTTCGCCGAAAAGGGCTTTGCCGCCGCCCGCATGGAGGACATCGCCCGGCGCGCCGGCGTCACCAAGGGCACGATCTATCTCTACTTCGAGAACAAGGAGGCGGTGTTCAAATCGCTCGTGCGCGAGGCGATCGGCGCGACCCTTGCCACCGTCACCGCCGACGTCGCGAATTTCGAAGGCTCGGCGCGCTTCCTGCTGCGCATGGTCCTGACCCGCATGGTCCAGACGCTGCTCGACAGCGACAAGGTAGTTCTACCCAAGATCGTGATCGCCGAGAGCGCCAACTTCCCCTGGCTGGCGGAGTTCTACCGCTTCGAAGTGATCGAGCGCGGCCTCGGCCTGATGACGGCCCTGATCCGGCGCGGCATCGAACGGGGCGAATTCCGCGACCTGCCCCCTGACCACGTCGCGCGTCTGTTCATCGCGCCGGGACTGCTCAGCGCGATCTGGCAGGTCACGTTCAGCCATCTCGATCCCGAGCCCTACGACTTCAAGGGCCTGATCGCCACGCATCTCGACGTCCTGTTCCGGGGCCTTACTCCCGATGGAGCCGCACCATGAAGCGCACCATCCTGATCTTGTGCCTGTTGCTCGCCGGCTGCGATCAGAAGCAAGACGATTCCTGGCTCGGCTATGCCGAAGGCGAGAACGCCTTCATCGCCGCGCCGCAGGCCGGCTGGGTGGCGCGCCTTCGCGTCCAGCGCGGCGACGCGGTCAAGGCGGGCGATCTGCTCTTCACCCTCGACGATACGGCGCAGGCCTCGCAACGCGACCAGGCCGATGCCGCCATCGCGCTGGCCGCCGCGCAGCGCAACCAGGCTGAAGCCAATCTCGCCCTGGCGCAGAAGGAATTGGCGCGGCAGGCCCATCTCATGGATGCCGGCGCCGGCACCAAGCAGGCCTATGACGTCGCCAAAGCGGCCTACGATTCCGCCGCGGCACAGGTCGCGCAGATCGATGCCCAGGCGGCGCAGGCCCGCGCGTCGCTGTCGAACGCCGCCTATCAGCTGTCGCAGCGCGACGTGATTTCGCGTACCACCGGGCGCGTCGAGGACGTCTTCTTCCGCACCGGCGAATACGCCCCGGCGATGACGCCGGTGGTCTCGATCCTGCCGCCGCAGAACATCTATGTCCGCTTCTTCGTCCCCGAAACACAGTTCGCCCAGCTCAAGCTCGGCCAGCGCGTCGTCATAAATTGCGACGGCTGCGCCCCCAACATCGTCGCGGCGGTGACCTTCATCGCGCAGCAGCAGGAATTCACCCCGCCGGTGATCTTCTCGATCGGCAGCCGCGAGAAGCTGGTGTTCAAGGTCGAAGCCCGTGCCCCTGGCGGCCTCAAGCTCAATCCCGGCCAACCCGTCACCGTGCGGCCGCTGTGACATGGCCGGTGCGTTCGCCATCGATGTCCGCGGCCTGACCAAGCGCTTTGGCAAGAAGGTCGCGGTCAACCACATCGACATCGCGGTGCCGCAAGGCGAGGTCTGGGGCTTTCTGGGCCCCAACGGCTCGGGCAAGACCACGACCATCCGCATGCTCTGCGGCTTGCTGCGTCCCGACGACGGGCAGGGCACGTGCCTGGGCTACGACATCCGCACTGAGGCCGAACGCATCAAGCGCGAAGTCGGCTACATGACCCAGAAATTCAGCTTCTGGGAGGATCTGTCGATCCGCGAGAACCTGGATTTCGTCGCCCGCGTCTACGGCATCAAGGGCGCGCGCAAGACGGTCAAGGCGGCGCTCGAACGCCTCGGCCTCACCGCGCGGCAGAACCAGCTGGCGGGCGAGCTCTCCGGCGGCTGGAAGCAGCGCATGGCGCTCGCCGCCTGCATGCTGCACCAGCCCAAGCTGCTGCTGCTCGACGAGCCCACCGCCGGCGTCGATCCCAAAGCGCGGCGCGATTTCTGGGACGAGATCCACCGGCTCTCCGCCGAAGGCCTCACCGTGCTGGTCTCGACGCACTACATGGACGAAGCCGAGCGCTGCGACCGCATCGTCTACATCAATCTGGGCGACGTGGTGGCGCGCGGCACCGTCGCCGAGGTGATCGCGCAATCGGGCCTCATCACCTTTGTCGTCGAAGGCGACGGCGCCCGCGCTCTCGCCGCCAAGCTGCACGGCCAGCCCGGCGTCGAATTCGTCGCCTTCTTCGGCGCGGCGCTGCATGTCAGCGGCCACGACCGCGACAAACTGCTGGCGGCGCTGCGCCCCTTCACGAACGACAAGGGCCTTTCGATCCACGAAGCCAAGCCCAGCCTGGAGGACGTTTTCATCCAGCTCCAGGAAAAGAGCGGCGGAGGCGCGGCGTGACCTTCGTTCTCTACCGCCTCAATTGTCATGGCCCGCAAAAGCGGGCCATCCAGGTGATACCCTGTGCTGAGGTTGCAGATCGATCTCAAACCGAAATTGCAGCGTTGCGCGGGGCTTCAACTGGATGGCCCGCTTTTGCGGGCCATGACACCGGTGGGATGGCGGGTAGGGCGCCATGAACAGCCGTTTCTCCCTCCGCCGCATCTTGGCTATCCTGGTGAAGGAGTTCATCCAGATGCGGCGCGACCGGCTGACCGCCGGCCTCATCCTCGGCGTGCCGCTGATGCAGATGCTGCTGTTCGGCTTCGCGATCAACAACGATCCCAAGCATCTGCCGGCCGCGGTCTCGATCTCCGATCCGGGCACTTTCGCCAACTCCATCGTCGCAGCGCTGAACAATTCCGGATACTTCGACGTGATCGAAGCGACCAATTCGCCGGAGGTCGCGCGCCGCCTGCTGGCGCAAGGCAAAGTGTCCTTCGTCGTCGAGATCCCGGCGAATTTTTCCCGCGACTTGGTGCGCGGCGCCCATCCCGAACTGCTGATCCAGGCCGACGCCACCGATCCCGCCTCGTCGTCCAACGCCGTCGGCGCGCTGGGCGAGATCGCGAGCGAAGCCTTGCGCGACGATCTGCAAGGCCCGCTCGCCATCCGCGCGCAAACCGCGCCCGCCTTCACCACCGTGATCCACCGGCTCTACAATCCCGAAGTCATCACCCAGTACAACATCGTGCCCGGCCTGCTCGGCATCATCCTGACCATGACCATGGTGCTGATGACCTCGATGGCGCTGACCCGCGAGCGCGAGCGCGGCACCTACGAGAACCTGCTCGCCATGCCGGTGACGCCGGCCGAGATCATGATCGGCAAGATCGCGCCCAACATCCTGGTCGGCGCCATCCAGGCCGCGCTCGTCCTCGCCGCCGCCAAGTACATTTTCGGCGTGCCGATGATCGGCTCGATGAGCCTGCTCGGCGGCGTCCTGGTGATCTTCATCGCCGCCAATCTCGCCGTCGGCTACACCTTCTCGACCATCGCGCAGAACCAGCTGCAGGCGATGCAGATGATGATGTTCTTCGTCCTTCCCGCCATTCTCTTGTCCGGCTTCGCCTTCCCCTTCCGCGGCATGCCGGTCTGGGCGCAATGGATCGGCGAGGTGATTCCGGTGACCCATTTCCTCAGGGTAGTCCGCGGCATTTTGCTCAAGGGCAACGGACCTGTGGATATCTGGCCCGACGTTTGGCCCCTGTTTGTTTTCCTAGGGCTGGTGGGAACCGTGGCCCTTTTCCGCTTCCGCCGGACCCTCGATTGAGGCTTTGCCCCAGCTTTGCTAGAGCTAACCG
>CAYXMO010000108.1:0-8994 GCA_964465935.1 uncultured Rhizobium sp. | reverse complement strand
TCAAGATCTTCATCCTCAACAACGAATATATGGGCATGGTGCGCCAGTGGCAGCAATTGCTGCATGGCGGGCGCTATTCGCATTCCTATTCGGAGGCGCTGCCCGATTTCGTGAAGATGGCGGAGGCGTTCGGCTGCGTCGGCCTGCGCGCCGACAAGCCGGCGGAGCTCGACGGCAAGATCGCGGAGATGCTCGCGGTGCGCCGCCCGGTGCTGTTCGACTGCCGCGTCGATCCCAAGGAAAACTGCTATCCGATGATCCCGTCGGGCGCGGCGCACAACGAGATGATCCTGTGCGACGCCGAGGAGGAGGGGGCGCAGGTGTCGGACGAAGGGAAGATGCTGGTCTGATGAGCGCCGCGGCAAAACCCTCCGGTATCGAACGCCATACTCTGGCCGTGCTGGTCGACAACGAGGCGGGCGTCTTGGCGCGCGTCGTCGGGTTGTTCTCGGGGCGCGGCTACAACATCGAGTCGCTGACCGTGGCGGAGGTCGATCACGCCGCGCATACCAGCCGCGTCACCGTGGTGACCAGCGGCACGCCGGCGGTGATCGAGCAGATCGAGGCGCAATTGCGCCGCCTCGTCGCGGTGCATCGGGTGCACAACTGGACGACCTCGTCGCCCGGGATCGAGCGCGAGATGGCGCTGGTCAAGGTCGCCGGCACCGGCGAGAAGCGCGTCGAGGCGATGCGCATGAGCGAGATTTTCCGCGCCCATGTCGTGGACACGACGCTGAGCAGCTTCATCTTCGAGATCACCGGCGCCCCCAGCAAGATCGACCAGTTCGTCGATCTGATGCGGCCTTTGGGCTTGGTGGACGTGAGCCGCACCGGTGTCGCGGCGATCGCGCGCGGTCCGGAGGCGATGTAGCCGTGGCCGACAGTTTTCTCTTATTGTCATGGCCCGCAACAGCGGGCCATCCAGTTGGCGTCTTCGCGAGCCTTGCAGCACCGGCACAGACGTCACCTGGATGGCCCGCTTTTGCGGGCCCTGACGGTGGAGGTTTGGCTTGAGCAACAAATGGTCCAAGGACGATCTCGCCGAGCTCCGCCATCACATGCGCATGCTGTGGATCGGCTATGACCCCGCCGAGCGTGGGCGCGAGGACACTTATGACGCCTTTGTCGACGAGGCGCTCAAACTCTGCATCGACAAGGCGCCGCAGGCCGAGCTGGTCGCGTTCGTCGATTGGGTGACCTACAAGAAGCTTAGGCTGGAACGCACTGCCGACCAGGACGACGCCAACGCCGCCTTCGCCAAGAAGGTCGCGGCCTGGTATCGCGACTGCGAGCTTCTGTTCGCCAACTGACCGTTTCTTCGAAAGGCTTGAACACCATGCGCGTCTATTACGATCGGGATGCCGATCTGAATTTCGTCAAGAACAAGAAAGTCGCCGTCATCGGCTTCGGCAGCCAAGGCCACGCCCATGCGCTGAACATGAAGGATTCGGGCGTCAAGGAGGTCGTGATCGCGGCGCGTCCGGGTGCGTCGGCGAAGAAGGCGGAAGCCGCCGGCTTCAAGGTGATGGACGTCGCGGCGGCGGCCAAATGGGCCGACGTCATGATGATGGTGACGCCCGACGAGCTGCAGGCCGACATCTACAGGAACGACCTGCACGCCAACATGAAGCAGGGCGCGGCGCTCCTGTTCGCGCACGGCTTCAACGTGCATTTCAAGCTGATCGAGCCGCGCCCCGATCTCGACGTGCTGATGGTCGCGCCCAAGGGCCCCGGCCACACCGTGCGCAGCGAATACCAGAAAGGCGGCGGCGTGCCCTGCCTGATCGCGATCCACCAGGACGCGAGCGGCAACGCGCACGACCTGGGTCTCTCTTACGCGAGCGCCATCGGCGGCGGCCGCGCCGGCATCATCGAGACCAGCTTCCGCGAGGAATGCGAGACCGATCTGTTCGGCGAGCAGGTCGTGCTCTGCGGCGGGCTGGTCGAGCTGATCCGCGGCGGCTTCGAGACGCTGGTCGAGGCCGGCTATGCCCCCGAGATGGCCTATTTCGAATGCCTGCACGAGGTGAAGCTGATCGTCGACCTCATCTATGAGGGCGGCATCGCCAACATGAACTACTCGATCTCCAACACCGCCGAGTACGGCGAATACGTCACCGGCCCGCGCATCATCACGCCGGAGACCAAGAAGGAGATGAAGCGCGTGCTCGACGACATCCAGAAGGGCAAGTTCGCGCGCGACTGGGTGCTGGAGAACAAGGCCGGCCAGGCGAGCTTCAAGGCGACGCGGGCGCAGGGCGCGGCGCACGCAATCGAAGACGTCGGCGCCAAGCTGCGCGCCATGATGCCGTGGATTTCGAAGAACAAGCTGGTGGATCAGGCGAAGAATTGAGGCGGTCTGCTGAATTGGGGCTCGATGCAGGGTAGGAAACACGCCCTGATTAGCTGGTATCTTCCAAAGCGTCGATGGGATGTTAATCTCATCAATGTATGTCGGATTCTGGACAGAACACCATCTTCATTAGTCGCGCCGGGGCGGACAAGGACATTGCCGTCCGAATTGCCGCGATTCTGCGTAGCGCTAACTACGAAATCATTCTCCAAGATGAAACCTTCGGACACGCTTCGTTCATGGAAAGCATGGACTCGGCGCTACGATCCGGCGCAAGAGTTTTGGCGCTTCTATCACCGGACTACCTGTCGAGCGACTATTGCGCCGCCGAATGGCAAGCAGCGCTAGCCGACGATCCTCAGAACAAAAAACAAAGACTTATTGTCTTCAAGGTGACTGATTGCAAGCCGGCAGGACTGCTGCGGCCAATTCCGTTTATTGATCTGATTTCGATGAGAGGCAATCCTACGGCGCTTGCGCAGGCGGTTCGGAGCGTTTTACCGCCTTTAAGTGTTATGCGCGCTGTAACGGCTGGAGCGACTATCGACCGTGACGTAAATTGGGAAGTATCGTCTTTCACGGGGCGCGAAGACGCTTTGTCGATACTACATAACGCCTTGTTCGAAGATTCTGGCATGGCGGCGGTTACGCCGGCGATAGCATTCGGCATGGGTGGTGTTGGTAAGTCGGCACTGGCGCTCGAATACGGCTGGCGGCATAGAGACGACTATTCGATTTTGTGGTGGCTTAATGCGGATAAAGAAGGCGGAATTGTCGAAGGCCTCATCCGCCTAGGAAGCCGGTTCATAGCCAATATCGACATGGAGCCAGATCGTACAAGGGCAGCGCGGATTGTTGTGGACAGCATTTTTTCGATGCTCGAAAAGCCGGCACTACTTGTTTTCGACAACCTCGAAGATCGATCCTTACTCTCGAAATGGAAGCCCCTCTCCAATTGTCATGTTCTTGTGACATCCCGTCGTCGTGGTTGGAGCGCTGGGTTCACGGCGATCGAACTTGGACAGATGTCGCCGGACGAAGCGTCAGACTATTTGCGCAAGGAGAGTGGACGGTCACTACCCCGGAACGAAGTGGAACGATTGACGCAGGCCGTCGATTATCTTCCGCTGGCGCTTGCGCATGCGGCAGCTTTTCTGCGCGATAGGCCTGCGACGTCGGCAGCATCGTACCTAAAGCGCATTGAGGAACATCTTCATAGAGCACCGGAAGGTGCGGATTATCCGAGAGCGGTGTACGCAACGTTCCAGGAAGCGCTGATGAACGCGGAGAAGCGCGCGCCCGGTTCGGCCACCATTCTTTGTCTGGCATCGTTTTGTGCACCTGAACGCGTTCCGTTCGAACTATTTTCGCAACTGCCAAAGGAAGGCGATCTTGTGCCAGTTTTTGCAGATGGAACGCTAGGCACATCGTTGAGTTTATCGGTAGTCGACGCGAATTTCCCCGAAAATGCCTTAAGCGCACTTGCAACGCTAAGCTTGATAACAATGAAGTTGGAGATCGAGAGCTTTTCGGTTCACCGCCTTGTACAAGCGGCCTGCCGGGATCTCCTGTCGTCGGTAACTCGCATCTGGATCGACAAACTCGTTGTTGTGCTCTCAGTGTTATTTCCTGACGGGAAATTTGAATCGTGGGCGGTCTGTAGTCGGCTCGCGCCTCATGTGGAAGCCATGTTGCGATATGCATCGGACTCGACGGCGCCTCAGTTGCCGGCGCTCCTATTCCGAGCTTCGCAGTATCAGCTCTATCGATTGAACCTTCTCCGCGCGGAACCCCTCCTGAGGGCCGCTCTTACGGCAGCGGAAAGAATATTCGATTCCGAGAGCGAGCACGTCTATGGCCCACTCCATGGATTGGCGTACGTACTGTCTGAAACAAATCGCAACGAGGAGGCCGAACAGTTTTCGCGTCGTGGGCTGGCGATCACAGAGAAGCGATTTGGTGTCGATCATCCGGATGTAGCCGTATTGCTCGCCGGGCTCGCTAAGATTCTCTTTGAAACAAATAGGAATTCTGAGGCGGAAACCATGTTGCGCCGCGCTCTAAAAATCGATGAAAAGAACTACGGCCCGTATGGTGAGCAGGTCGGAATTGATCTGACATATTTGGGGAGTTCTTTCTTCAAAGGTGAGCGATTTGAAGAGGCCGAACAGATGTTTAGTCGTGCGCTAGCAATCTCAGAGGCTGTGCTAAATCCAGATAATCCTGAGATAGCTTTTCACTTGAACAACCTTGGCACGGTCTTACGCAAGACAGGTCGATATGTAGAGGCGAGGACTCTTATTGAGCGGGCACTCGCAATTGTACAAAAAGCACTGGGTGAGGATCATCCAACCACCGGCCTTATTCGCAGAAATCTTACGCTTTGCGCTTCTGAGACCAATGGCAACGTGTGACCGGCGTCGTCAAAACGGGCCTAACCGGAAATGAAGGCGCCCCCCATAACACGCTATGCTTGGCTTATCCCGCCAACATGAACTAGAGTTCATGCTCCCTGGGGGCCGTATGGCGACGCGCAAATTCTGCCTGATCCTGGTCAAGCCGTCGCACTACGACGATGACGGCTATGTCATCCAGTGGTACCGCTCGGCGATCCCCTCCAACACGCTGGCGGCGCTGCACGGCCTTGCCACCGACTGCCACGAGCGCCGCGTGCTGGGCGAAGACGTCGACATCGAGGTGTGTCCGTTCGACGAGACCAACACGCTGATCCGCCCCGATCGTCTGACGCGCCTGATCGAAAAGGCCGGCGCCGGCATGGTGATGCTGGTGGGCGTGCAGTCGAACCAGTTTCCCCGTGCCCTCGATATCGCGCGGCCGCTGCGGGCGCGCGGCATCCAGGTCTGCATCGGCGGCTTCCACGTTTCCGGTGTGCTTTCCATGCTGGAGGGCAAGGACAAGGGGCTCGATGACGCCAAGGCGATGGGCATCTCGCTGTTCGCCGGCGAGCTCGAAGGCCGGCTCGACGCGGTGCTGCGCGACGCCCAGGCCGGAGCGCTCAGGCCGCTCTACAATTACATGGACGAGCTGCCGTCGATCGATGGCGCGCCGATCCCGTTCCTGCGCTCCGACAAGGTGGTGCGCACCGCCGGCGGCATGACCAGCTTCGACGCCGGCCGCGGCTGCCCCTATCAGTGCTCGTTCTGCACCATCATCAACGTCCAGGGCCGCACCTCGCGCCGCCGCTCGCCCGACGACGTCGAGAAGATCGTGCGCGCCAACATCGCGCAGGGCGCCAAGAGCTTCTTCATCACCGACGACAATTTCGCGCGCAACAAGGACTGGGAGCCGATCCTCGACCGCCTGATCCACCTGCGCGAAGTCGAGAAGCTGCCGATCGGCATCATCATCCAGGTCGACATGCTGTGCCACAAGCTGCCCAACTTCGTGGAGAAGGCGGCGCGCGCCGGGGTCAAGCGCATCTTCATCGGGCTGGAGAACATCAATCCGGCGAACCTGATGGGCGCCAAGAAGCGGCAGAACAAGATCACCGAATACCGCAAGATGCTGCTGGCCTGGAAGAAGGCCAAGGTGCTGACCTATGCCGGCTACATCCTGGGCTTTCCCGCCGACACCTACGATTCGATCATGCACGACATCGACGTGATCAAGCGCGAATTGCCGGTCGATCTGATCGAGTTCTTCTGCCTCACCCCGCTGCCCGGATCGGAGGACCACCAGAAGCTGTTCCGCGCCGGCGTCGCGATGGACCCGGACCTCAACAAATACGACGTCAACCACATCACCACGGCGCATCCCAAGATGAGCGGCGCCGAATGGCAGAAGGCATTCGACGACGCCTGGCAGCGCTACTACACCGACGAGCATATCGAGACGGTGATGCGCCGCGCCGCCGCTTCGGGCGCCAATGCCAGCAACGCGTTGTTCCTCGCCACTTGGTTCTCCGGCTCGATCCGAATCGAGAACATCCATCCATTGGAGAGCGGGTTCCTCAGGCGCAAATTCCGCACCGCGCGGCGGCCGGGCTTTGCCGTGGTGTCGCCGCTCGCCTTCTATCCGGGCTATTACGCCGAGACGGCGGCCAAGCTGCTGCGGTGGGGCGCGCTTTACCTGCACCTGCGGCGCAAATATCTGCGCATCAAGCACGATCCGAAGAAGTTCGAATACATGGACCTGGCGCTGACGCCGGTCGGCGACGACGAGGAGGACGGCAGCCGCGAGCTGTTCAACACCGAGGCCGCCAAGGCCTACGTTAAGCAGGAACACCACCTCGACAAATTCCGCCACGGCGAAGCGGCGGCCTAGCGGGCCTTACCCGCGATGTCGAGGCGTCAGCTGCATTCCTCGCGCGACACGATGACGTAATGCGTGCAGTGAGGCGGGGTGCCTTGATAGTTCTCGCATTCGCTTGACCGTACCGTCCGGCACAATTTGGCTTTCGGGGGCGGGTCTTGGCAGTTCGCCCGGCAGCCATCCGGCGCCGAGTTCGGCGTTCCCGGCGCTCCCGTTGTGGAGGCGAACGCCGGTGATCCAGCGATCACCAGAAAGAGTATTCCAGCGGAGGCCAGAAGAATACGTCCCGTCATCGCCGTCTCCAATCCAGACCAGCACCAGCTTATCATGATACGCGATGGTCCCATATGGCGACGATCCCCTGTGGCGGATGACGCGGACATGATGTGGCACCGGTGGGTGCCGTCCGAGACGCGGCTTCCTTTCGCGGACTCCGGTACGGCAGCTCGAGCGTCATCGCGCTGTCGCATCGCTTGCCGATCCTGCCGCGCTGGCGGAAGGTCCTGTCATGACATTTGCAACGATTCCCAATTTTCGCGACGCGGGCGGTCACCGCCTGCGCGACGGGCGGCGCATGCGGCGCGGCTTGCTGTTTCGCGCCGCGCAGTGGACGGAGGCGTCCGACGCCGATCTCGCGGCGCTGCGCGCCCAGGGGATCGCCACCATCGTCGATCTGCGCCGGCCGCTGGAGCGGTCGAACCATCCCTGCCGACACTGGCCGCAGGTGCAGGTGGTCGAGCACACGCAAGCAGCGGGCGGCGCGCTGCCGCCGCACCTGATGGCCCTGATCGAGGCCGGCGACGACGTGCAGGCCGCCGATGCGCTGATGCGCCACATCTACCGCGACATGCCGTTCGATCCGATGAACGCCGACCTACTGCGCCGGTTCTTCGCCGCGTTGGCGCAGGGCGACGGCGCGGTCCTTATCCACTGCGCCGCGGGCAAGGATCGCACCGGCGTGGCAGTGGCGCTGGTGCACCATCTTCTCGGCGTCGAGGCGGACGCGATGCTGGCCGACTACATGGCCACGGGGCACGCGGAGTGGTCGCGCAAAGTGGCGGAGGGCAATCTGGGCGCCCTGTTCGCGCGCGGCGGCAATCCGGCGCGCAAGGAGGTCATCGACATCGTGCTGTCGGTCGATCCGTCCTATCTGGCCGCGGCGTTCGACGCTATTAACGCGCGGCACGGCTCGCTCGACGCTTATCTGCGCGACGTAGCCGGCGTGACGGACGCGCGCCGCGCCGCTATCGTGGAGCGGCTGACCGAAGAAGGGCTCTGACCATGCCGCTGGCGCAAAAGCCGATTGCTTCGCCGTTCGGACACGGCACGCAGGCGCTCGAAGTCGTCGCGGGCATCGACCTCTCCGGCAAGACCGCCATCGTCACCGGCGGCTCGTCGGGCCTCGGCATCGAGACGGCGCGAGCGCTGGCGTCGGCCGGAGCGCGGGTGATCCTGCCGGTGCGCTCGCGCCAGGCGGGTGAGGACGCGGCGGCGGACATCCGCGCCTCCACCGGCAACGACAAGGTCGGCGTCGCCGACATGGATTTGGGCGATTGGGCGAGCGTGCGCGCCTTCGCCGCGTCGTTCCTCGCGGCCGGCCAGCCGCTGCATATCCTGATCAACAATGCCGGCATCATGGCGACGCCGGAGCGCCGCATCATGGGCGATGTCGAGTCGCAGTTCGGCACCAACCATCTGGGGCACATGCTGCTGACCTGCCTGCTCGCGCCCGCGCTCCTGAAGGGCGCACCGGCGCGGGTGGTGTGCCTGTCCTCGATCGGCCACCGCATCGACAAGGTGAGCTTCGACGATCCCAATTTCCGCAAGAGCCCCTACAACAAATGGCAGGCCTATGGCCGCAGCAAGTCGGCCAATGCGCTGTTCGCGCTGGAGCTGAACCGGCGGCTCGAAGGCCGCCTAGTCAACGCCTATTCGGTGCATCCCGGCGGCATCATGACCAATCTGCAGCGCGACATGGCGGCCGAAGAGATCAAGGCGATGGGCTGGATCGACGAGAAGACCGGCAAGCCGCGCGACGGCTTCAAGACCCCGGCC
This sequence comes from uncultured Rhizobium sp., assembly GCA_964465935.1. Classification (GTDB taxonomy): domain Bacteria; phylum Pseudomonadota; class Alphaproteobacteria; order Micropepsales; family Micropepsaceae; genus Rhizomicrobium. The sequence goes on along the minus strand of CAYXMO010000108.1, from coordinate 314 downwards.
GGCGGCGCCGCGACGGCGGTGTGGTGCGCGACGTCGCCGCTGCTTGCCGCCGGCGGCGGGGTCTATTGCGAGGACTGCAATATCGCCGAGCCGGTGCCGTATGACAGCAAGGCGATGAGCGGTGTGCGCCCCTGGGTGATGGACGGCGACGCCGCGCGCCGGCTGTGGACGTTGTCGGAGGACATGTTGGGCGAGAAATGTCCGCTGTAACGGTCACGAACGCCGGTCGGCCGCCGTGCCGCCGGCGCGGCGCAGCTCGTAGCGCGACAGATCGCTGAGCAGGCGCTTGGCATAGGCATGCGCCTCCGCGTCGC
>CAYXMO010000107.1:1664-9113 GCA_964465935.1 uncultured Rhizobium sp. | reverse complement strand
ACGCAGCGGACTGCAAATCCGCGAACCCCGGTTCAATTCCGGGCGTGGCCTCCAACCTACGCTCGCGCAGCGAGTGTAGGTTGCCCTCCGAAGCTTTAGCGTAGGAGGGCTGTAGACGCCCCGCGAGCTTCGGTTGGCAGGCCACCCTACGCAACAAAGGTTCGCGCAGCTTCGGGTGGCTTACGCCAGCCTTCGCCTAGCAATCCAACCCCCTACATCCCCTCCCTCACAGCGCGACCTTCACCCCGCCCCTGATCTCCTGGCTTGTCGCGTTGTTGCGGAATTCGCCGGTGTAGCCGACGAAGACGCTCAGTGTCTCCGAAGCCCAGATCGACAGGTCGGCGCCGACCACCAGCGCGTCCTGGCCGGGATCGGCGGCTTCGATCTGGAACGGCGCGCCGAACAGCGCCGCCTGCGTCGTCAGGGTGTCGTCGCTCAGATCGTGCTCCCAGGCGACGCGGACCTGCGGCGCGAAGGTCAGGCCGCCCGATTCGAAGCGCGTCGCGGCGCGGGCGCCGAGCGCCGAGGTCACTTTGGTGAAGTCTTGATCGGGGAAGCTGAGGCCTACGCCGGTGGTCTCGACGAAATTGCCTTGCGACAACTGCTGCACCGTCAGGCCGGCATAGGGTTTGAGCGTGACGTCGTCCCAGTCGAAACGGTAGCCGGCTTCGATCGCGCCGAGCACGCCCCAGCCGGTGTAGGAGCCGCGAACGTCCTGGAGTACGCCGAGCACGATGACGGTGCGCTCAGTGTCGGTCGTCGCCGGCCCGACGGCGAAGCGGCCGTCGATCACGAAGCTGCCGGGAGTCCAGGTCGCATAGAGCGCGCCGACATAGCTGTTGGTCGTTGCGCGCTCGCCGGCGGCGCGGGTTTCGCTTTGCGCGTAGCCGAAGGCAGCGCCGGCGCGGACGTCGTCGCCGAACTGCGCGTCGGTGCCGAGGGTGAAGCCCTGGGCGCTGCCATGCGAGCCGGGAAGACCAGCGTCGTCACCGATGCGCGACCAGCGGCCAAAACCTTGTGCCCAGAGCTGCCAATCGGTGCCGCTGTGATCGAGCCCCGCCGGCTGCGGCGCGGCGGGATCCAACTCGGAGGCCTGCAGCGGCAGATTGTCGAGCGTCGTCATCGCCTGGCGGTCGGCGATGTTGCCGGAGAAGCCGCTGAACGCGGCGAGGATCGCGCCGGGGTTGGCGGCGGTACCCTCGCCCGACAGCGCTTCGAGCTCGGAATCGTCCTGCGCCTTGCTGTTGTCGTAGAGATCGTCGAGCACCGGCTTGGCCGCGCCGCGCGGTCCGACGCCCGGCGCCGGGCGGATGACGTCGAGCGCGCCGGCGACCGCCTGCTGGTTCTTGTTGAGATTGTCCTGTCCCGCGAGGCCGGCGAAGTTCAGCGGCGTGACGTTGAGCGTGATGCCGGTGGCGGCATAGACGACGTCGAAGCGCGTGTTCGCGGCGAGGCCGGCCGCGGGCTGGGTGATCGCGCCGAAATTGGCGGCGGCGACTGTGGCGCCGTTCTGCGCCGCGACGATGACAAAGCTGGTGCCGACGGCAGGCGAGTAGTTGTTGTTGCCGCCGACGATGCCGCGCAGGATCGGCGTCAGCGTGCCGCCGGCGGTGAAGGTCGCGCCATTGCCGGTGACGATCACCTTGTCGAAGGTGCCCGGACCGCCGGGGATCACGAGCGCGCCGTCGATGCCCTCGATCATGGTCGCGGTGCCGGTGAGCGTGACGTTGCCCTGGAAGGTCAGCGTGCCGGGCGACGTGCCGGTCAAGGGAATGCCGGCGGGAATGACGCCGCCATTGTTGGCCGCCAGATCGGCGTAGTTCGGCAATTGTCCGGCATCGAGCGCGCCAGCGATGACGGTGGTGCCGACGATGCGGCCGATGCCGGCGAGCGTGCCAGCCTGCGTGACGTTCAGCTGCGATTGCAGCGTCAGCGTGCCGCCGACGCCAAGCGCACCGGCATTCACCGTCACGTCGCCCGCCGCCGTGGTGCGGCCGGCGATCATCAGCGAGCCGGCGCCGGATTTGACGAAGCCGCCGGCGGTGGTGAGCGGCTGGCTCCAATAGGTCATCTGCTGTGCCGCGACGTTGACGAAGGTGCCGCCGGCCAGCGTCGTCGGTCCGTCGGTGGCGCGGTCGAGACGGATCATGCCGTAGCCATAGGTCGCGTTGTCGCCGGCCATGCCGCCGACATTCTCGGCGGTCGAGAACAGGACATAGGCCCAGTCGCGCGGCGCGTACGTCGGATAGGCCTGCGCCAGCACCGCCAGCGCGCCCGACACGGTCGGCGCCGCCATCGACGTGCCTTGCTGATAGCCGTATTTGTTGCCGGGAAGCGCGGAATAGATGCCGTCCTCGTCCGCGTTGGACTGGTCGCCGCCGGGCGCGGAGACGCACCAGCTCGCGGTGACGCCGCAAAGCTGCGAATATGGCGCGATCAGCTTGGTGCGTCCCACCGACGCCACGGCGATGATGAGGCCGGGTTGGCTCAGCAGGTTCGAGAAATTGTAGTTGTTGTTGCCGTCCTGGTAGACACCGGCATTGGCGTTGGCGGTGTTGATGAACGGCAGGAGCGCCAGGCCGTTGGGGTTCTTGCCCGCGACCGGACTTCTCTGCCCGTCATTGCCGTTGGCGGCGATGATGAGCTTGCCTTGGCCTAGCGCGGCGAGCGCCGCCGCCGCGGTATCGGGATCGATCTGGGTGGCGGGCCAGATCGTCGTGCCCTTCGGCGATTTGGGACCGTAGCTGGCGTTGTAGATGAAGGTGTTGGCGAGGGTGCCGTAGTAGGTCAGCGCCGCCAATGTGCCGGAGCCGACGGTGGGGGCGCTGCAATTCTGGTCGTCGGCGCAATTGTCGAGCGCGCGCAGCACGACCAGGCCGGCATTGTACGCCATGCCTGGCACGCCGCTGGCGGCGGACGAGAGCACGATGCCGGCGACATGGGTGCCGTGGCTGCCCGCCACGTCGGGATCGGTGATGTTGGCGGGATCGTAAGGCCCGCCCGGCGTGTTGAGGACGTAGTTGCGGCTACGCGCCAGGTCGATCTTGCCGGCGAAGGCGGGGTGCGTGGGATCGATGCCGGAATCGGCGACGACCACGACGATGCCCTGACCGGTATAGCCCCGCGCCCAGGCGGCCGGCGCACCGATCAGCTGCGGGCCGTACTGGTTCGCGTTGGGCGTCGGCACCGCCTGCGCGGCTGCGGTTTGCGGGAGAGCGAGCGCCGCGGCGCTCACCATTGCCGACGCCAAAAGCGAAGACATACGCGGCCAGTGCCGCGACGCGCGGATTGTCATCTCAGTCCCTCTCGCAAACCGGCGCAATAATAACCCACGGCCCAATTTGGGTTCAGCCCGGCGGGACGCAAAGTCAATCGAATTGGACGCGCTGCAAAGCGCGCTCACGCCAGGGTGGCGATCCACTCTTCGTAGCGGCGGTCGCCGACCCGGGTGTCGAGCGCGACGGGATCGTGCAACACCGCGTCCCGCGCCGCCTCGCGCGCGTCGCCCGGGGTGCGGCCGAAGCGCTGCTTGAAGGCGCGGTTGAAATGCGCCGCGTTGGTGAAGCCCCAGCGATAGGCGATCTGCGCGATATGCGTCCGGGCGTGGCGCGCCGACATGATCTCCGACAAACAGCGGCGCAGGCGCAGCTCGCGGGCATAGCCGGCGACGCCGCCGAGCGGCTGGAACAGATTGTACAGCGCCGTGCGCGACACGCCGACCGCCAGCGCCACGGCCTCGGGCGACAAATCCTGCGAGGCGAGGTTGTCGCGCAGGAAACGCTGCGCCTTGAGCAGCAGGGCGTGATCGGCGGCGCGCGCATCGACATCGGCGGCGTCGGCGCCGTTCAGAGCGGCGGCGACCAGTTCGAGCAAGGCGCGGATCGCGGCGGCCGCCTCCGCTGCGGTCAGCGACGGCGCCGCGAAATAGAGGCTGGCCATGAAGTCGGCGAGCAGGCGCGCCGCGCCGCTCTCGGGATTGGGGATCTGGCCCTGGACCGAATCCGGCCGCAGCAGCAGTGGCGCCAGGCGCAGCCGCGGGATCACGACGCACAGGATGTCGAAATTGCTGTTGTAGCTGTCGAGCACATCGCCCAGGTCGAAGGCGATGGGCGAGCCGGGATGGCTGCGCACCGTACGGCGGCCGAAGAACACGTCGGTGTGGCCGCCGACGAAAATCTGAATCATATAGTGGTCGAGGCCGTCGCGCGCGATCTTGGCCGGGGCGCGGTCGTATTTCTGGCGCGAGGCGATGGCGCGGGTCAGAAGCACGTCGTCGATCAGATAGCCTTCGACTTCGCCGCTGAAGTCGCCCGGCGCGTCGCGCCGGGCCGGGCTGGAGTCGAGGAACACGCTCATGCTCTCGCGCCAGGCGGCGAAACGCTCGCCGGGCTCCAGCGTGTGGGTGCGAAACAGCGAGGACTGCGTGCGCGAGCGGCGATGCCGCTCGAAGCGCGCGCGCAAATCCGGAAGTGTTCGGCTTGCCCCATCAAGCATGGGCGCATCCTAGCGCATTTTGCGGCGGCTGTACCGGGCCCAAAACCTAGGCGGTAATCCTGTCGGCTGGGCCGCTCTGCCTGTCGTAGTTGTAAGCTTTGACCGCGGTGTCGATCAGCACGATGCCGATGGCCAGGGCGATGGCGCCGCGCACGGCGGTGTCGGACGCAGGCGTCGCGAACATCGCGGGGCCGAAGCGAAACCAGCTCAGGATGACGATCACCGCGCCGTTGAGGACGAGCATCGCCAGGCGCGTCGGTGGCCGCCAGCGGCCTTCGATCAGGACCACGGCGAGCACCGCCGCCATCAAGCCCCAGGTGCCCAGCAGCCATGGGAGGCGATGAGACTGGAAGTCGCCGGTGTAGGCGAGCGATGGCGCCAGTCTCCCGCCATGGGTCAGCGCCGCGAACAGCGCTTGCGGCATGCCGTAGCAGACGATGCCGAGCAGGATAACGAGGATCAGCGCGGCGGTGCCGAAGCGGTTCGCCTGTTCGCGGTCGCGCGGGCGCCACTGGCTGCCCGCCGGCCAGCGCCGGATCGCCCAGCTCTTGATGCCGAACCAGATCACCAGCGTGCCGAGCCAGGCCAGCATGAGCAGATTGAGCACATCCTTGCCGTACCGCGCGACGACGGGCGCGGCGACCAGCGCCAGCACGACCGCGCCGCCGAGGCCGGCGAGCAGGAAAGCGCGCGTATCGGCCGGCTCGATGATCGCGACCATCGGGTGATAGCGCGCCGCGACCTCCGGCGGGCGGCCGAAGGCGCGCAGTGCGGCGGTCGCTTCGTCTGGCGTCTTGCTGTGCAATTCCTCGCGCAGCAGCGCCCGCAGCTCGGCGCCGACATCGGCGCGTTGGCGGCGCGGCAGGTGCCGAGTCACGTCGTTCACATAGAGCTCGATCAGCACAGGCACGTCCATATCCACCTCCCCTAGTCCAGCAATCCAGCCATGGTCGCGGCGAGCGCGCGCCAGCTTTTGGTCAATTCGCGGTAGAGCTTGGTGCCGTCGGCGCTGAGCACGTAGTAGCGCCGCGGCGGGCCGTCCTCGATCCGCCATTCGCTTTGCAGCAGGCCCTGGGATTCGAGGCGGCGCAGCAGCGGGTAGAGCGTGCCTTCCTCGATGGCCATGCCGCGCGCCGCGAGGGCCTGGCGCAGCGAATAGCCGTATTCGGGCTTGCGCAGGCGCGACAGCACCGCCAGGACCAGCGCGCCGCGCCGCAGTTCCAGTTCGATCTTGTCGCCGGAATCGTCCTTCGCCGGTGCCATGCGCCACATCTTAGCGTGCAGCACCTTGTACTGTGCACAATACAGTATGTCAACGACGCCATGCTCGCGTGCTGACAACGGATTTCACATCGTCCAGGTGCGCACCGCGAACCAGCCGATCAGCGCGGCATAGCCGCCGGCAGCAGTGAGGCCGAGGCAGGCCAGGCCGACATAGGCGCGGATGAACGGCGGTGCGCCGGCTTTGCGGATCGCCAGGAACAAGCCGAGCAGCGCCAACAGCGGGAAGGCGATGCTGCCGGCCATGACAAGCAGCGAATACCAGCCGATCTCAGCAAGCTGATGCACCGCGGTGGCGCCGGAATCGGCATAAGCCATGATCGGCAGCGCGAAGGTCACCGCCAGCGCCGCGATCGACAGCAGCGGCACCAGGCGCAGGAAGAGACCGCCCTTGGCGGCGAGCCTGCCCTGAATCGCAAAGACGATCCACGGGACCAGCATGACGATGCCGACGATGGCGCCGAACACGATCAACGCCCCGGTCAGCCACAGGCCGTAGATGCGCCACAGCGGCTCGCGCATGGCGGCATTGAAGGCGCCGATCTTGTAGACATGGCCGCCGTCCTGGACGAAGGCGAGCGAGGCATCCTGGCGGTCGGCGCGGCGGAAGCTGTGCGGTCCGGCCGCGAACCAGTCATTGCCGCTGACGATCAGCTTGCCGTCGCCGGCGCCGACCTTGGTGATGCCGAGTATCTCTGTGTAAGGCCGCAACAAAGCGTTGGCGGGCGTGATCGAGCGGTAATAGCCGGCATAGGTCTCGAGTTCGGACTGCGGCACTTTCACCGTCGGCGGCGGGTTCAGGGCCAAGCCGCGCGTCAGATAGGCCTGCACTGCGTGCGCGATGGGAGTCGCGAAGTCGACACCCTCGCCGCCATTGGCCATCAACACGTAACCGGAATTGTTGCGCGTCGAATAGCCCATCACCGAGGTGAAGGAATCGATGCTGCCATTGTGGCCGCGGAAGGTGATGCCGCTGTCGGGAAACGCCGCATTGCCCAACGCGTAGGAATTGTGGAAGCCGTATTTGGCGCCGAGATTGGACTGCGCCGTCTCGATCCGCGCCACCGATTCCGGCGAGAGGATGCGGTGGCCGTCGACCGTGCCGCGGCCCAGGTAGAAGCGCGCCAGCTGCGCCAACTCGCGGGCACTGACGTTCAGCGAACCGGCGGGTCTGAGAACGATGTACTGATAGGGTGTGACAGAGCCGCCGGGGCCGTAGCTCTTGGCGATGCGCCCCGCGAGCGCGGACGGCAGCGCGAAATCCGCCACCGCCATGCCCAGCGGGCGCAGCACCGCGTCGCGGGCGTAGTCATCGAACGGCTTGCCGCTCGCCTTCTCGATGGCGAGGCCGGCGACGGCGGGGCCGGCATTGTTGTAGACGGTGAAGGTGCCCGGTTTCCAGCGGCTGACGAACTCGCTCATCGTGAACTGCACGCCCTGCAGCACCGACCAGTCCTTCTCGTCCTTGGCCAGCACGCGGGTGGAGATGTCGGGCCAGCCGGTTGTGTGCTCGAGCAGGTTCACCAGCCGCACCGGATCGGTCTTCTCCCACGGATTTTCGAAATGGACGGCCGGAAGCAGCGTCGCGACCGGGGCGTCGAGCGACAGGCGGTGCTGCTCGACCAGGGTCATCACCGCGATCGAGGTGACGCTCTTGGAGATCGAGCCGGCGCG
>CAYXMO010000107.1:0-1564 GCA_964465935.1 uncultured Rhizobium sp. | reverse complement strand
CGTCTTCCCTTGAAGACACCCCACCATTACCCAACGCCTTGGGGCCGGGCTAACCACCCGGCCTCTTTTTCTTTGTTGTGGGCGGCGCTGGGCAATGCCGCCCACCAACCCATTGCCCAACGCCGCCATTTTGGGGCTTTTCAATGGCTGGGGAACGGGTTAGACACCCGACCCTCAAATGTGATCCTCGGTAGCTCAGCGGTAGAGCATCCGACTGTTAATCGGATGGTCGCAGGTTCGAATCCCGCCCGGGGAGCCACCCTTCGCCGCTTTGCGGCTTCGGGTGGCAGGCCACTTTCTTTCGCCGGCATCACCGTTCGACCCGCGCCAACGGTCGCCGCTTCAAATCGCGGCGGTGACGTCGGTCCTGGTGAAATCGCCGCCGACAAAAAGCAGCCGGCAATTGCGTTCCTTGGCGACTTCATAGGCGATGCAGTCGCCGAAATTCAGCCCGGCGGGATCGATCCCCTTGCCCCAACGCGCATAAGCCGCAGCAATCCGGCGCGCCGAAGCCGGCGTCACCGTCACGATCTCAAAGCCCAGACCGTCGAGCAACTCGACCATCTCCTCGGCGACACCTCTCCGAGCAGCCACAACAAGCGCTTCCGCCATCGTTCCCGCCGATATCAGAATTTCGGACTCGGCTTTGAGCACCGCAATGCAGGCTCCCGCGTCTGCCTCGCCGAGCACGATCGCCACGAGTGCCGACGTATCGACGGCGATCACTTGGGCAGCCCGTCCTCGTCGTAGAGAAAGTCCTGGCTTCTGGCTGCGCTGGGACCGGCGCTGGCTTTCGCAGCGCCCTTTGCACGAACCGATTCCAGCAGCAGCTCGCGATCCTGTTGGGTTGGACGTGCCTTGATCGGAACAAGACGCACAGCAGCCTGACCATGGCGCGTCAGGATGACTTCGTCGCCGGCTTCGGCCCGCCGCACCAGATCGGTTAGCTGCCCCTTGGCGTCCGTGACGGAGATATGCATAGCTGTCTCATATTGGACTTCTATATAGTCCAAATTATTGGACTATTTGATGGTCCGTGTCAAGGTCTTCAGATGTATGGCGCGGCGAGACCTTCGACCTTCAATGCTTCCTGCACCGCCGGCCTTGCCGCGACCGCTGCCGCGTGGCGGGCCAGGGACGGGACGAGTCGCGGCGGCGAGGGAAGCGCCCTGCCCCAGCGCACCATCATAAAGAGATAAAGGTCGGCAGCGGAGAATCGGTCGCCCAGCAGCCAGGTGTTGTGGTCGAGATGGGCGCCGAGGACCGCGAAGGTCTCGCCCAGCCGCGCTGCCGTGGCCGCCTTGGCCGACTCGACATAGGCGGGGTTGTCGACGAATTCGTGGGCGTAGAACCAGGCGCGGTACTGCGTCTGCAACGCGTTGCTCAGCAGGACCATCCATTTGTAATAGGGGCCGCGCTCCGGCGTGCCGGGCGGCGGCGCCAATCCGGCTTCGAGATGATTGTCGGCCAGGTAGAGCGCGATCGCGGCGGTCTCGTAGATCGGCACGCCGTCATGGACGAGGACCGGGATGCGTCCGGTGGGATTGAGCTTGAGATATTCGGG
>CAYXMO010000106.1:0-9349 GCA_964465935.1 uncultured Rhizobium sp. | reverse complement strand
CCGAAATAGGTGACCGAGACTTCCGACGGCGTGGCGTGGCTGCCCTCGCCCACCGGGAAAAGCTGGCGGCACAGATCCATCACGCCCGGCAGCTCCCACCAATTGCGCAGCAGGCAGCGCAGCGGCGGGCGATTGGCGCCGGCGTCGCCGAAGGTGATGCCGTGATACATCTGCGAGAACGCCGCCGTGATCGTCGCGATGTTGCCGCCATGGCCGTTTAGCCAGTAGATGCGCTCGAAGCCGTGATGCGTCAGCGACTGGGCCCAGTCGCTCATCGCCGCGATCATGGTCGAGGGCCGCAGCGTGATCGTGCCGGGGAACGCCATGTGATGCTGCGCCTGGCCGACATTGAAGGTCGGGCCGACCAGGATGCCGCCTTCGTCGCCGGCGCGCCGGCCGATGATCTCCGGACACAGCGCGTCGGTGCCGAGCAGGCCGTTGGGGCCGTGCTGCTCGGTCGAGCCGATCGGGATCAGGATCGCCTTGGACTTGGCGAGATAGGCCTCGATCTCGGGCCAGGCGGAAAGATGCAGCTGCATGCGGAACGTTTATCAGCGCCGCCCGGGGCGCTCAAGCAGCAAGCCCTTTGGGCGCGTTCGCTGCGCCCGCGTCTCGCGGTAGAGGATGATCGAGACGATCAAGCCGAGCGCCAGATAGGCGAAGGGCAGCGCCATGGCGATGGCAAGGGGCAGCAGGAAGATTCCGAATTTCATCATGGTAAGGGCGGCCGCACCCTGCAGCCAGGCATAGGCGCCGATCGCCAGCACCCAGGCCGCGATCAGGGGGCGCAGCTCGTGCCGCCCGGCGAACCAGGCCGCGATCCAGAACAGCAGCGACAGCCCGGCATAGATCGCGGCCGCCATATCGAACACCTCGCCGAGAGCGCTCCAGGCCGCGAAGCCGGCGAACACCAGGCCGTTGAGCGCGGCCAGCATCTGGGGCTCTTCCCGGCGCAGCATCGCTAGCCGCACCATTCGCGGTCGATATGGGCGCGCAGGTCGCGTTCCTCGGTCTCGGCGATGGGATAGGCGGCGCCGAGCGCGGCGCAGGCGGCGCGGCCTTCGCGGATCAGCGCGTCATAGACCTCCAGATGAACCTCTTTCAGCGCCGTGGAGTCGCGGTGGCTGACGGCGAACAGCGCATGGCGCGTCAGCCGGTCGATCTCGGCCTGCTGCGCTGCGTCGAGCAGGCGGTAGTATGAAAAGGAGTTCATGTAGAAATGTCCGGGATCGCGCTGGATCGCCATCAGCTGCGCCACCTGCGCGTTGATGAGGTCGAGCTCCATCATCGCCAGCGTCGACCACTGGTCGCGGTGCAGCAGCCGCAGCGGCCAGGTGGCGCCCTGCCGCGTCATCTTGATGATGACCGAGACGATGTAAGCGATGCTCTGCGCCGGCGCGTCCCGGCCGGTCAGCAGGCGCGGCGTGCATCCGCCGCCATCGTGCAAGACATAGACCGCGGGGCGCTTCTGCTGTTCGAGTTTCGAGGCCGGCTCGAAGAACAGGTCGAGCTTGATGCCGCCTTCGAGCAGCGAATGGATCGCTTTGAGGCCCGGCGTCGTCGCGTCCGACCACGCGAAGGGCCGCGCGATTTGCGCGAGCAGCGCGGCGCGCTCGTTCCACAGCGCGTCGAATGCGCCGTCCGCGACGGCGAGATAGGCGTCGACGTCGGAATAGGCATCGTGATCGCCGCGCGCCAGGCTGCCCTGCAGCCAGACCGCGGCGATGCGGCCGTCGGCCTTGGCGACGTCGACGAGACGGTCGAGCAGCGCCTCGCGGCGCGCGACCATCTGGGACGAAAGATTCGTTGTCATGGCAACCCCGCCGCTATCGCCGTGAGAGGCCCCTTCAGGCTGCGCGCGCCTGGGAGCCAAATTGTGGCGCAAACTATCCGCAATTCGGGCAGCGGACCATCGCCCGGTACGGCTGAGCATGGCCGCGCATTGACTTGCCCGATCTTTCTTCGCCAACTGCGAATACTTAGACCGCCGGAGCGATTGCGTGATCACCGATTCGGAAGCGAGCGCCGAACTCATCTCCGACGCGGCATCGGGCACGCCGCCGGAAGCGATCCCACCGGGCGAAGCCGAAGCGATCGGGATCATCGAAAAGATCATCGAGAACAGCGTGCGCGCCCAGATGGCGGCCGATCCGCCGGCGCGGCGCGATGCCCATCCCAAGCCGCATGGCTGCGTCGCGGCGCAATTCCGCGTACTTGACGATCTGCCGCCGGCGCTGCGCCAAGGACTGTTCGCGCAGCCGCACACCTATCAGGCCTGGATCCGCTTCTCCAACAGCGACGGTAAGCCGCAGCCCGATGCCGTCGGTGACGGCCGCGGCATGGCGATGAAGCTGGTCGGAGTCGAGGGCAGTCCCTCGGGCACGCAGGATTTCATCACCATCAGCCATCCGGTGTTCATCGTGCGCAACGCGATCGACTATGTCGATCTGCAGGAGAATCTCGCCAGCCCGCTGCGCTTCTTCCTGCCGAGCTGGAATCCGTGCCGCTGGCGTATCCGCGAGGCGCTCAATGCCTTCGCCATCGAGCGGCAGAAGCCCTCGAACGTCCTCAACCTGCGCTATTGGAGCATGACGCCCTATCTGTTCGGCGGCACGCCGTGCAAATTTTCCACCATCCCGGTGGGACCGGCGTCGCCGTTCAACGAACGAAACGGGCCGAACTTCCTGCGCGCCAATCTCGTGGCGGCGCTGGACCAGGGCGAGGCGGCGTTCGATTTCTGCATTCAGCTGCGCACCAAGCCCGAGGCCGAGCCGATCGAGGACCCGGCGATCGTCTGGAAAGAGTCGGATTCGCCCTTCGTGCCGGTTGCGCGCATCACCATCCCGCGCCAGACCTTCGACACGCCGCTGCAGAACGCCTTCGGCGAGAACCTGTCCTACACGCCGTGGCATGGGCTGGAGGCGCACCGTCCGCTCGGCGGCGTCAACCGCGTCCGCCGCAGCGTCTATCAGGCGATCTCACGCCTACGCCACGCGCTGAACCACAAGGTGCCGACCGAGCCCGGACCGGGACCGGCCACCGCGCCGCTCGCGGACTGATCAGCCGCGCAACAAAGCGTCGAGCCGCGTCAGCGCTGCTTTCCATGCCGTGCGCTCGGTGTCGACCGCCGCCTTGTTCTTCAGCTTGCCGATCTGGACCGCGATCTGCGCCTTGGCCGGGCCTTTGGCGAAGAATCCGATCTCCAGCCGCGCGCTGCCGTTCCAGCTGCCGCGATAATATTTCTCCTTGGTCTGCGACGACGGCTTGAACGCGCCCTTGGGAAACCACTTCGCGCGGGTTTTCGCATCCGCGGCGGCGGCGTAAAGCGTTGCGAGGTCCGCCGAGACCGTCTTCGAGGCGCTCACCGAATAGCCGGTCGCGGTCTGGTGCCTGGCGCGCAGGCCGCGGGCCCGCTCATATTCGACCGTGACCATCTGGCGCCACCAGCTGGGCACCCCATGCTTGTCGCTGAGGAACGTCACGATGGCTTTGTGGCCGAGGGTCTGCGCTTTCGCCTTGTCCAGGAGCGCGAACCAGGATTTCCAGTCCTTGCCCGTCGCGGCCTTCACCGCCGCGTCCGCCATCGACGGCGCTTGCCCCTTTTTCGCCATGGCTTAAGCTCCCCGGATCGCTATCCGAACATAAGACTTTTCGAGGAATTCGCCCAATGCCAGGCCCGCTTCACGGCGTCACCGTCATCGACCTGACCAGCTTCATCTTCGGCCCCTATGCCACCCAGACGCTGGGCGACCTCGGCGCCGAGGTGATCAAGATCGAGGCGCCGGAGGGCGACAAGCAGCGTTACGGCCTCAAGCAGAACAAGTCCAAGAACATGGGCTCGACCTTCATGATGCTGAACCGCAACAAGAAGTCGGTGACGCTGGACCTGAAAGTGGAGGCCGACCGCGAGAAGCTGCGCGCCCTTTTGCCCACGGCGCAGGTCTTCATCCACAATGTGCGCACCAGCGCGATGAACCAGCTCGGCTTCGGCTATGACCAGGTGCATGCGATCAATCCGTCGATGGTCTACGTCCATTGCGTCGGCTACGGCACCGACGGGCCCTATGGCGGGCGCCAGGCGTTCGACGACCTGGTGCAGGCGGCCAGCGGCGGCGCCGACATGATCCTGGACAATGCCGGCGACAGCACGATGCGGATGTTCCCCAGCTATATCGCCGACAAGGTCAGCGGCCTGCACGCGCTCTATGCCACGCTGGCGGCGCTGTTCCACCGCGAGCGCACCGGCGAAGGCCAGTTCGTCGAAGTACCGATGCTGGAGAGCTACACCAGCTTCCTGATGGTCGAGCATCTCTACGGTGCATCGTTCGAGCCTTCGGTCGGCCATGTCGGCTCGACCCCGGCGCTGGCGCCGGATCGCGCCTGCTTCAAGACCAAGGACGGCTGGATCGCGACCATGCCGTCGGGCAAGGAAGGCGCCAACAATTTCATGAAGCTGGGCGGCATCGAAGATTTCTACAACTCCGAGGAATTCGTCACCGCCAAGACCTCGAAGGAAAAAGTCGCGCTCTACAACAAGGCGATGCGCGCCGCGGCGGCGACGCACACGACCGCAGAATGGATGAAGCTGGGCGAGCAGCACCGCATCCCGATCATGCGCGCCAACACCATGGACAACGTGCTGGACGACCCGCATCTGAAGGCGGTCGATTTCTTCCAGGTGCGGCCGCATGCCAGCGAAGGCGAATGGCGCTCGATGAAGCCGCCGATCCATTTCGCCAAGACTCCGGCCAGCGTGCGCATCGACCCGCAAAAGCCGGGCGCCAGCAACGAGGCGGTGCTGGGCAAGCTCAAATCGAAGGCGGCCGAGTAAAGACGCCATGCCCCGCTGGCTGCGCATCGCCCTGGTCGCGGTCCTGGCGCTGGCGCTGTGGGCGGTGTTCGTGGGTGCCGGCGTGCGCGGCGGCTGGTGGCGGCCGATGCCGGCGGCGCCCGGCGACGTGCAAGGCTTCATTGCTTCGGCCCGCGCGCATTACGAGCATGAATCCAAAGGCAACATCGCGCTCGCCCTGCTGGTGCAGGGCCGCGTCGCCGGCACCTATTTCGCCTCGCATGGCCGGCCCGTCGACGGCGCGTCGCTGTTCCAGGTCGCCTCGATGAGCAAATGGTTCACCGCCATCGCCGTCATGACGCTGGTCGAGCAGGGCCGCATCGATCTGGACGCGCCGGTGCCGCGTTATCTCAAACGTTGGAAGCTGCCGCCCAGCCGCTTCGACAACAATGGCGTCACCGTGCGCCGCCTGCTCAGCCACACCGCCGGGCTGACCGACGGCCTGGGCTATCGCGGCTTTGCGCCGGGCCAGACGCCGCAATCGCTGCCGGCTTCGCTCACCCAGGCCGCCGATCCGATGCCGATGGCGAGCGGCAAGGTCGAGGTCGGAAGCGAACCGGGTACCACGTGGCGCTATTCCGGCGGCGGCTACACCTTGCTGCAGCTCCTGATCGAGGACGTCACCGGCGAGGCGTTCAACGCCTATATGCGCCGCGCCGTGCTGCTGCCGCTGGGCATGGCGCACTCGACTTTCGTCGATCCCGATCCCGGTCATCTCGCCGATTTCTACGACTCGGACGGCGCCAAGGCGATCCACTACAAATTCACCGCGCTCGCCGCCGCCTCGCTCTACACCTCGGTCGACGACCTTACCCGCTTCCTCGCGACGCAAGCGCCCGGCGGGCACGGCGTGCTGACGCCGCAGAGCATCGCCGCGATGCGCACGGTCACGGCGCGGGTCTACGGCATTCCGCTCTGGGGCCTGGGCAACATCCTCTACGCGCCGAACGGCGCCGGCGGCTTCATCGTCGGCCATGACGGCAACAACTATCCGGCGATCAACACCACGGCGCGGATCGATCCGGCGACCGGCGACGGCATCATCGTGCTCTCCAGCGGCAACGGCACGACGGCAAGCCGGATCGGCGGCGACTGGACCTATTGGCAAACCGGCGTCGTCGACCTGCCGACAATCGCTTTCGAAGCCGGCACCAGCGTCACGATCCTGGCGATCGGCGCCGTGGTCATCGTCGTCGCGGCCGGCCTGATAGGTTGGCGCGGCAGGCGGCGCAGGACCTGAGACGATTGCCGCCGGCCGGCGAATTGTATACATTGTGCACAACCGAATACGAGGTGCACAATGCCCGCCGCCAAATCCGTGACCATCACCGCCCGTGTTCCCGCGCCGCTCGCCAAGAAGCTGGAGGCCTATGCCAAGGCCGCGCGCCGCACCCGCTCATGGGTGATCGAAGACATCCTCGACCGTTACGTCGATGGCGAGATGGCGATCGTCGAGGCGGTCAATGAAGGCATTCGCGAATTGGACGCGGGCCTCGGCATTCCGCAGGAAGAAGTCTTCCGCAAGCTGCGTGAAAAATCGCAAGCCCGGCGCAAGGCAATGGCGAAACGTGCGGCATGAACGTGATCTGGTCTCCTGGCGCTGAGCGGGACCTCGACGAGATCTGGGAATATATCGCAGCCGACAATATCGATGCCGCCGATAGGCTGGCAGATCGCCTGCGCACAGCCGCTGATACGCTCCGCGCTTTTCCTCGCATCGGGCGAGCCGGCCGACGTTCGGGGACACGCGAATTGGTGGTTTCCGGTACGCAGTATTTCCTCGAATATCGCATTGTCAGCTCGGAAGTCGAAATCACCCGTGTCATCCACACCTCACGAAAATGGCCGCCTTGATCGCCCTGCGTTCTTGAACCCCTCGCCCGGCCCCGCCAATATCGCCGCCGCCTAAGTCGGGAACCGCCATGTCCGATACGCTGATCGCCGTCTCCAATCCGTGGCGCGCCCGCGCCTTCATCGACAAGGCGAAATACGAGGCGATGTACGCGCAGTCGCTCAAGGACCCCGATGGGTTCTGGGGCGAGCAGGCCAAACGCATCGACTGGATCAAGCCTTTCACCAAGGTCAAGGACGTCTCCTGGGACCCCGACAACCTGCACATTAAATGGTTCGAGGACGGCACGCTGAACGTGTCGGCGAACTGCATAGACCGCCACCTCCCCAAACGCGCCAAGCAGACCGCGATCATCTGGGAGGGCGACGATCCGAAGGACAGCCGCCACATCTCTTATGAAGAACTGCACTATCACGTTTGCAGGCTTGCGAACGTTTTGAAGGCGCAGGGCGTCAAGAAGGGTGACCGCGTCACCATCTACCTGCCGATGATCCCGGAAGCCGCCTATGCGATGCTGGCCTGCGCCCGCGTCGGCGCGGTTCATTCGGTGGTGTTCGCCGGCTTTTCGCCGGACAGTCTTGCAGGCCGAATACGGGATTGCACCAGCACGTTCGTGATCACCGCCAACGAAGGCCTGCGCGGCGGCAAGCCGATCGCGCTCAAGAAAAACACCGACGACGCTCTGCTGAAATGCCCGGACGTCAAGCGCGTATTGGTCGTCAAACACACCGGAACGGCCGTCGCGATGAGCCAAGGCCGGGACATCTGGTATCACGAAGAAATCGAGACGGTGTCCGCCGGCTGTCCGCCGGAGGAGATGGGCGCCGAGGACCCGCTCTTCATCCTCTACACCTCCGGCTCGACCGGAAAGCCCAAGGGCGTGCTGCACACTTCCGGCGGCTACGCCCTGTACGCCGCGTTCACGCATCAATATGTGTTCGACTATCACGACGGTGACATCTACTGGTGCACCGCCGACGTCGGCTGGGTGACGGGACACAGCTACATCGTCTATGGCCCGCTCGCCAACGGCGCCACGACGCTGATGTTCGAAGGCGTGCCGAATTACCCCAGCACCTCGCGCTTCTGGGAGGTGATCGACAAGCACAAGGTCAACATCTTCTACACCGCGCCGACGGCGCTGCGCGCCCTGATGCGCGAAGGTGACGAACCGGTGAAGAAGACCAGCCGCGCCAGCCTGCGCCTGCTCGGCAGCGTTGGCGAGCCGATCAATCCGGAAGCCTGGCTATGGTATCATCGCGTCGTCGGCGACGGGCGCTGCCCGATCGTCGACACCTGGTGGCAGACCGAGACCGGCGGCATCCTCATCTCGCCGCTGCCCGGCGCCACCGATCTGAAACCCGGCTCGGCTACCAAGCCGTTGTTCGGCATCGTGCCGCAGCTGGTCGATGCCGACGGCAAAGTGCTGGAAGGCGCCACCAGCGGCAATCTGTGCCTGCTCGAAAGCTGGCCGGGGCAGATGCGCACCGTCTATGGCGACCACCAGCGCTTCATCGACACCTATTTCAAGACCTATCGCGGCAAGTATTTCACCGGCGACGGCTGCCGCCGCGACGAGGACGGTTATTACTGGATCACCGGCCGGGTCGACGACGTGATCAACGTCTCGGGCCATCGCCTGGGCACTGCCGAGGTCGAGAGCGCGCTGGTGGCGCATCACGACGTCGCCGAGGCCGCCGTGGTCGGCTACCCCCACGACATCAAGGGCCAGGGCATCTACGCCTATGTCACGCTGAAGGTCGGCGTCGCGGCGACCGAGGCGCTGAACCACGAACTGAAGCAATGGGTCGGCAAGGAGATCGGCCCGATCGCGCGCCCCGACGTCATCCAGTTCGCGCCCAGCCTGCCCAAGACGCGGTCCGGCAAGATCATGCGCCGCATCCTGCGCAAGATCGCCGAAGGCGACACCGGCAATCTCGGCGACACCTCCACTTTGGCCGATCCCGGCGTGGTCGATGACCTGGTGAAGAACGCGGCCCGGAAATAGCCGCTACTTCGCGCCCGGCGCGAAATCGGGCGCCATGTCGGCGTCGAGTTCGGACGCGTAGAACAGCACTTCGTGCTTGTCGAGGCGCAACGCGGCGCGATGGGCGGTGAAGGCGTCGTAGACGGCGTTGCGATGGCCGGGCGGGCCATAGGCCAGCGTCATGGCATCGCGCAGCACGCCATCCTCGCCCGGCTCACCGTGGCCGGCGAGACGCCGACTTCGGCCGCGATCGCCTTGCCCGTCAGCCGCTGGCGGCGCAGCGCCTCGATCCGCTCCACCACCGGCTGCGGGGTCGGCTGGCGCAGCCGGTGCGGCCGCGAGCTGCGGTCCTGAAGACCCGCAATCCCTTCGTCTTGATGCCGCTCGACCCATTTGCGCACCGTCCGCGGGCAAACGCCTACGGCGTCCGCAAGGGCCTTCGGCGGTTGCCCGCTTGCAGCCAAGCTCACCATCCACTCTCGACCGCGCGGCGTTTGACGGGCATTCTTATGGATGTTCATCCGGTTCCTCTCCTGCAGAAGTTGAAGTCTCGCAACCTCATCTTCCTCGGTCGGAACCGGATGGACAACCTATGGAAAGCTCACAGCTAGCGCCGCGGCGCTAGTTTGCCGTCATGGCGAATCCGCCACTGGGCCGTGCG
>CAYXMO010000105.1:0-9404 GCA_964465935.1 uncultured Rhizobium sp. | reverse complement strand
ATTTTGAGTCTGCCGCGTCTACCATTCCGCCACAGGGGCACGTCAAAACACGTGGAAACGCGCGCGAATATAGTCGGCCCGGACGTGCCGTCAACTTTGCGCCTGTTGCGCCGCCACGCCCCGCGCTCCTAGGCTGGCAGCAGCCAAAACCCGAGGACCGCGCCATGAAGCTCTACACCGAGAACTATCCCGCTCCCAATCCGCGCAAGGTGCACATCTATCTCGCCGAGAAGGGCATCGACACGGTCGAGCGCATCCACACCAAGATGAGGGAGCGCATGCACAAGGCGCCCGATTTCGTCGCCAAGAACAGCCTGGGCCAGGTGCCGGTGCTGGAGACCGACGACGGCCGTTTCCTCTCCGAGTCGATCGCGATCTGCCGCTATTTCGAGGCGCTGCATCCCACGCCGCCGCTGTTTGGGCGCAGTCCCTACGAGCAGGCCGAGGTCGAGATGTGGATCCGCCGCGCCGAATTCCGCCTGTGGACGCCCGCCGGTCAGGTCTGGATCAACGACGACCCGCGCACGGCTCCCGTCAATCCCAACCAGAACAAGCCCTATGGCGAGCACATGCGCCGCGTCGTCACCGGCGCGATGAAATGGCTCGACAAGGAATTGTCCGGCGCCGGGCCGTTCCTGGTGCACGACTATTATTCGATGGCGGATATCGTGCTGCTCTGCGGCATCGACTTCGCCAAATTCGTCAACATGCCGATCCCCGACGAGCTGACGCATCTGAAGGCCTGGCACGCGCGCGTCTCGGCGCGCCCGAGCGCGCGGGCCGAAGGCGTCAAGGTCGCGGCTTAGAGCAGCGCCGCCAGCTTGACGAACGCGGCTTGCGCCGCGACCGGGGCTTTCACGCGCGGCAGCGTCACGGTCGGGACGCCAGCGAAGCGGCGCAGCGTCGTCATCGTTTCGTCCAGCGGCACGGCGCCGTCGCCGCTGTCGTTGACGACCAGCGCCGCCACTTTCAGCCGGGCGCGGGCGACGACTTCCAGCGCCGTCAGCGTGTGGCTGATCGTGCCGAGATAAGAGCCCGTGACCACGATCAGCGGCAGGCGCAGCGCCGCCATCCAGTCGAGCACGGTGTGGCGCCCGTCCAGCGGCACCATCACGCCGCCGACGCCTTCGATCAGCAGCGTGCCGCCGCTCGCCGCCGCGGCGGCGTCGCGGCAGAGCTTGACGAGGTCGTCGAACTCGATGCGCCGCTCCTCGCGCGCCGCCGCCATGTCGGGCGACAAGGGCGCCGCGAACTGCCAGGGCGAGACGCGCGCCAGCGCCTCCACCGTCACCGGCTCGCCCAGGGCTTGCAGCAGCACGCCGGGGTCGCTGAGCGCCGAGGTCGCGACGTCGAAGCCGCTGACCACCGGCTTGAGGGCGTCGACTTTCTTTCCGGCGTCGCGCAGGGCGCGGATCAGGCCGGCGGTGACGAAGGTCTTGCCGATGTCGGTGCCGGTGGCGGTGACGAAGTAAGCGCTCATGAAAGGATGTGCTCCCGCACGATGTGCGCGAGACGCGCGATGTCTTCGCCGGCATGGCCGGCGGTGAAAGCGAAACGCAGGCGCGCGGTGCCGGCAGGCACCGTCGGCGGCCGGATCGCGGTGACGAGGAAGCCTTCGCGCTCCAAGAGCTTCGACGCCTCGAGCGCCGCCGCCGCCTCGCCCAGCACGACCGGCACGATCGGGCTTTGCGCGAGCGGCAGATCGGCGGCGCGGGTGAAGGCCTGCGCCTTGGCCAGCGGCTTGGCGGCGAGCGTGGGATCGTCCGCGATCACGTCGAGCGCGGCGAGCGCCGCCGCGACGCTCGCGGGCGGCAGGCCGGTCGAATAGATCAGCGTGCGGGCGCGGCTCTCGATCAGATCGATCACCGCCCGCGAGGCGCAGACATAGCCGCCGTAGGAGCCGAGCGCCTTGGACAGCGTGCCCATTTTGAGATCGGCGGGATTGTCGCCGGGCACCACGGCAAGACCGTGCGCGTCATCGCTCAGCAGCCAGGCATCGTGGCGCCGCGCCAGCGCCGCGAGCTCGTCCAGCGGCGCCAGATCGCCGTCCATCGAGAACACCCGGTCGGTGACGATCAGCGCATGGCGATGCTTTGGCCGCTGCGCCGCGAGCAGTTCTGCGGCATGCGCGACGTCGTTATGGCGGAAGGTCAGAACGGTGGCGCGCGACAGCCGCGCGCCCGCCCACAGGCAGGCATGCGACAGCGCGTCGACCAGGAGCAGGTCGCCCTCACTCACCAGAACCGGCACGATCCCGGCATTGGTGAGGTAGCCCGAGCCGAATACGCAGGCGGCCTGCGCGCCCTTCAGCGCCGCCAGCCGCGATTCCAGTTGCGCGTACAAGGGATGGTTGCCGGTGACGAGCCGCGACGCGCCGGCGCCGGCGCCGTGCGTCTCGACCGCGGCGACGGCCGCCGCCTTGACGCGCGGATGATGCGTGAGATTGAGATAATCGTTGCACGAGAACGACAGCAGCCGCCGTCCGTTCCGCGTCACCGCGATGCCGTCTTCACGCGCGGTATCGAGCGGCGAACGCCGCAAGTGTTCCGCTTCCAGGCCGGCAAGCTTGCTTTGCGCAAAATCATCCAGGGACGGCATCACGCCCGACCCCAAAACGAGGCAAACGCCGCGCGCGCTTCTTCAATATCCGGACCTATGGTCTTTTGCCATGCTGCGTCCTGTTGCGCGGCGCGCTCGGCATATTTCGCCATCACCTGCCGCATCCGGGCGTGCGGCCCGGCCTGCTCCCTCCACACCGCCGCCGGCAGGCGCAAGACGCTCCGCAGCAGATCGCCCGGATAGAGGTCGCCTGCTATCAAGGGATCGACGGCGAGCCGTTCCAGGGCGAGCGGCAGCAAATAAGGCAGACACAGTTCCTGACCGATCATCGTCCGCAGGTCTTCGGCCGTCAGATCGCGCAGCCGCGTACGGTGTATCCGATGGCAGGAGACGATCAGATGGCTGCGATAAGCGGGCTCACCCCAATCCTCGCCGTCCAGCTCCTGCAATGTCTTGCTGAGGTCGATATCCATCGTTCCGGCCGCGCGGCCGGCATCCTTGCACGCACCGCCACGTGCCTATAATGGCTTAGCCGGCCCGGATAAAGGTGATTTGATGAACGCTCCCGCTCCCGAGTTCCGCGACGGCATCGTGCGGCACGACTGGACGCGCGATCAGATCGCGCGGCTGTTCGCGCTGCCCTTCGCCGACCTGATCTTCCGCGCCCAGAGCGTGCATCGCCAGCACTTCGCCGCCAACCAGGTGCAGATCTCGACCTTGCTCTCGATCAAGACCGGCGGCTGTCCGGAGGATTGCGGCTATTGCTCGCAGAGTGCCAGCCACGAGACCGGCCTCAAAGCCTCCAAGCTGATGGAGGTCGAAAAGGTGCTGGCCGATGCCCGCGCCGCGCGCGACGCCGGCGCGACACGCTTCTGCATGGGCGCGGCGTGGCGCTCACCCAAGGACAAGGACCTCGACGCGGTGTGCGCGATGGTCGAAGGCGTCAAGGCGCTGGGGATGGAGACCTGCGTCACGCTGGGCATGCTCAGCGGACCGCAGGCGGCGCGCCTGAAGGACGCCGGGCTCGACTACTACAACCACAACATCGACACCTCGCCGGAATATTACAGCCAGATCATCACGACGCGGACCTTCGCGGACCGGCTCGACACACTGGCGCATGTGCGCGAGGCCGGGATCGCCGTGTGCTGCGGCGGCATCGTCGGCATGGGCGAGGACGAGGCCGACCGCGTCGGCATGCTCCACGCGCTGGCGACCCTGCCGGAGCATCCGCAGAGCGTGCCGATCAACGGGCTGGTGAAGGTCAAGGGCACGAAGCTTGGCGACAGCGCGCCGCTCGACGTCTTCGATTTCGTGCGCACCATCGCGGTGGCGCGCATTGCCATGCCGCAATCGATGGTGCGGCTTTCGGCCGGGCGAGACGGGATGAGCGACGAGGCGCAGGCGCTTTGTTTCCTGGCCGGCGCCAACTCGATCTTCTACGGCACCAGGCTGCTGACGACGCCGAATCCGAAAGAAAGCCACGACCACAAGCTGTTCGAAAAGCTGGGCGTGACGGCGATGCAGATCGGCGGGTGATGGTTCATCCGTCTTCTCCATCGTCATGGGCGGGCCTGACCCGCCCACCCATCGGCGCGCAGCGCCAAAGTAAAATGTCACGCGGAGACGCGCGCCGGATGGATGGGCGGCTCAAGGCCGCCCATGACGGAGTAGGTTGAGGCTGTGACGCGCGATCCCACTTGGTACCAACACGGCCTCCCGCACATCTGGCTGCCTTACACCCAGATGAAGACGGCCAATCCGCCGCTCGCCGCCGAGCTGACGCGCGGGACGCGCATCGTGCTCGCCGATGGGCGCGAGCTGGTCGACGGCATCGCGAGCTGGTGGACCGCGGTGCACGGCTACAACCATCCCCATATCGTCGGCGCGATCCGCGCCCAGGCCGCGAAGATGCCGCATGTCATGCTGGGCGGGCTGGTGCACGAGCAGGTGCTGACGCTGGCGCAGCGGCTGTGCGCGCTGGCGCCCGGCAATCTGCAGCGCGTGTTCTTCTCCGATTCCGGCTCGGTCGCGGTCGAGGTCGCGATGAAGATGGCGCTGCAATACTGGCTCAACCGTAACATCCGTGGACGGACGAAGTTCCTGGCCTTCCGCGGCGGCTATCACGGCGACACTATCGGCACGATGGCGGTGTGCGATCCCGAAGAGGGCATGCACAACATCTTCACCGGCGTCTTGCCGCAGCAGCACGTCATCGCCCTGCCGCGTGGCGAGGCCGACATCGCCGCGTTCGACGCCTTCCTGGAGCGGCATGCGGGCGAACTCGCTGGCATATTGGTCGAGCCGCTGGTGCAAGGCGCCGGCGGCATGCTGTTCCATGACGAGATGACGCTGCGCCGCCTGCGCGCCGCCGCCGACAAGTACGAGTTGCTGCTGATCTTCGACGAGATCTTCACCGGCTTCGGCCGCAGCGGTCCGATGTTCGCCTGCGAGGCGGCCGGCGTCGCACCCGACATCATGACTCTCGGCAAGGCGCTGACCGGCGGCGCCATCCCGCTGGCCGCGACGCTGGCGAGCCGAAACGTGTTCGACGCTTTCTGGTCCGACGATCCGGCGCACGCCCTGATGCACGGCCCCACCTTCATGGGCAATGCGCTCGCCTCAGCCGCCGCCAACGCCTCGCTCGACCTGTTCGAGCGCGAGAACCGTCTGCTCGCCGCCGCCGATATCGGCAAGGCGCTGGGCAAGGGGCTGGGGCGCTGCGTCGGGATGAAACATGTGCGCGACGTGCGCGTGCGCGGCGCCATCGGCGTCGTCGAACTGGACGGCATCGCGAATCTGAACGATCTTAAGGCCAGGCTGGTGGCGCAAGGGGTGTGGATCAGGCCGTTCCGCAACATCGTCTATCTCACGCCCGCATTGACCATCGGCGAGGCCGATCTGAAGACGCTGACCGACGCGGTCGTGACGGTGGTGGCCCAGGGAGTGTGAGATGCGCTGGCTGATCTATCTCGTCATCTTCGTGGTCGGGGCGCTGCTGCTGAGCCAGGCGATTACGATGATCGGGCTCGAAGCGCTGCCCGGCGACATCGCTTACGACAAGGAAAACTGGCATATCCACATCCCCGTGCTCTATTCGCTGGGGGCTGCGGCAGTGCTGGGCCTTCTCATTTGGTTCTTCCGGCGCTAAGCCCGGCCGTAACCAAAGCCATCAGCCGAGTCGCGCCATGACGCTCCGCCCCATCCGCCGCGCGATCCTTTCCGTTTTCGACAAGACCGGCCTGGTGGCGTTCGCCAAGGGGCTCGACCGCCACGGCGTGATGCTGATCTCGACCGGCGGCTCGGCCAAGGCGCTGCGCGACGCCGGGCTGAAAGTCGCCGACATCGCCGACGTCACCGGCTTTCCCGAGATGATGGACGGCCGCGTCAAGACGCTGCATCCCAAGGTGCATGGCGGATTGCTGTCGCTGCGCGATCACGCCGACCACGCCGCTGCGATGAAGGATCACGGCATCGAAGGCATCGATCTGCTGGTCTCCAATCTCTATCCCTTCGAAGACACCGTCGCGAAGGGCGCGAGCTTCGCGGACACGATCGAGCAGATCGATATCGGCGGCCCGGCGATGACGCGCTCGGCGGCCAAGAACCACGATTGGGTCACCGTCGTGGTCGATCCTTCCGACTACGCCGCCGTGCTGGCCGAGATGGACGCCAACAAAGGCGCGACCACGCCGGGCTTGCGCCGCCGCCTCGCCCAGACCGCCTTCGCCCGCACCGCCGCTTACGATGCCGCGGTGTCCAACTGGTTCGCCGACGCGCTGGAGAAAGACGGCATGGCCGAACCGCCGCGCTGGCGCAGCTTCGCCGGCGCCCTGCGCCAGCCGCTGAAATACGGCGAGAACCCGCACCAGCGCGCCGCCTTCTATGTCGGCGGCGAGAAGCGCTTCGGCGTCGCCACCGCCGAGCAGATCCAGGGCCGCGAGCTCAGCTACATCAACCTGCTCGACGCCGACGCGGCGCTCGAATTGGTCGCCGAATTCAAAGACCAGCCCGCCATCGCCATCATCAAGCACGCCAATCCTTGCGGCGTCGCCACCGGCAAGACCTATCTCGACGCCTATCTGCGCGCGCTCGCCTGCGATCCCGACAGCCGCTTCGGCGGCATCATCGCGCTCAACGGCACGCTCGACGGCGAGACCGCGGCCAAGATCGCGCAGATCGTCACCGACGTGATCATCGTGCCGCATGCGACCGAGGAGGCGAAGGCCGAGATCACGCGGCGCAAAAACGCGCGGCTGCTGATCACCGGCGGCCTGCCCGATCCCTATGCGCCGGGCTGGACGGTGAAATCGGTGGCCGGCGGGCTTCTGGTGCAGACGCGGGACGATGCCGATGCCGGCAAGCTCGACCTCAAAGTGGTGACCAAAAGGGCGCCCAGCGCGCAGGAACTCGCCGATCTGCGCTTCGCCTTCCGCGTCGGCAAGCACACCAAGTCCAACACCGTGATCTACGCCAAGGACGGCGCCACGGTCGGCATCGGCGCCGGCCAGATGAGCCGTATCGACGCCGCCAAGATCGCGGCGCTCAAGGCCGCCGACGCGGCACAGAAGTCGGGGCTCGCCGCGCCGCTCACCATCGGTTCGGTCGCGTCGTCGGATGCGTTCTTCCCGTTCCCGGACGGCCTGATCGCGATTGCGCAGGCCGGCGCCACCGCCGTGATCCAGCCCGGCGGCTCGATCAACGACGCCGCGGTGATCGCCGCCGCCGACGAGGCCGGCGTCGCGATGGTGTTCAGCGGCGTGCGCCAGTTCCGCCACTGAAGTTCCATCGTCATGGTTAACGCGAACGCACCGACAGCTTCCTGAAAGCGCCCATCCATCAAGCGCTTGTGGACAAGTTCCCGGAGTTTCAAAAATCTTCGGGCCTTCGCGCGCCAAAGCCCCTGTTAATGTTAATGTTCCCACCGTGGAGCGGGGGAAAATTGGAATGGGTGTGGTGAAGTCTCCCCAGGCTGTGGGCGCGCTGGTGCTTGCTGCGCTGCTGGCCGCCGGGGGCTCGATCTTCACCGCCCGCGCCGACTATGCCGACGGCAATTACGCGCTCAACCACATCAGCCTGGAAACCGCGGTGCGCCTGTGGCGCAAAGCGGCGTGGCAGGACAACGACTTCCTCTCCCAGGTCAAGCTCGGCGACATCTATTCCAACGCCAGCGACAGCCGCTACTACGACCCGGTCGAGGCTTATGTCTGGTACTACCTCGCGGGCATCAACCGCGCCGGCCATGGCCGCAATTGGAGCGACGAAGGCGCCGACGTCATGCGCGCGCGGCGCTGGCACGCGCTGACCGACCAGCAGTCGCTGCTGCTCGAACTGTCGAGCCAGGAGCGCGGCGAGGCGCATGACCGCATCATCTACATCGAGGCGTGCCGCGGCGCCGAAGGCTTCCTCGACCTGGGCCGCCTCAGCACGACCGACGCCAATCGCGGCCGCAGCGATTACGACGACGACGAATTTGCCCGCGGCGGCCGCTATAGCGGCTATGGCGCGCGCGCGCCGTCGGTGATGCAGCCCAACGATGCCGATGCCCTGACCTTCTTCCATATCGCCGACAGCATGGGCCATCCCCTGGGACGGCCGTTCCTGTTCGCGCTCGAAGGCCGCATGCGCGGCTCGTGGATCGGATCGCGCATCGTCGACAAGCAGGCCAAGGCCTTCCATTACTGGACGCCGCCCTACGAGTTCTATCCTTCGGGGTCGTCGCCCGGCGGCGTACCGCTCAGCGACGAATGCCTGCCCCATATCGAGCGCCAGCGCGCCCTGGCGCTCAGCGCCGCGATCCCGCCCGACGCGGTGCGCCACGCGCTCACGTTCCTGGGCTGGAAGGGCGAAAAGGCGGTCGCCGAATACCAGGCCTCGCTGCCCGACGAAGCGAGCGGACGCTTGACGGCGCAGGAGCTGGTGCGCGCGATCCAGACCGCGGCGTTCAACGGCGACGCCGCCTCGCAGAACACGCTGGGCGTGATGTACGCCAAGGGGCTGGGCGTGGTGACCAATTATGTCCGCGCCGAATACTGGTTCCTCAAAGCGGCGGACCAGCGCTATCCCGCCGCGCTCTATCATCTTGCGGTGCTCTACAAGGCGGGGCCGCCCGGCATCGCCCAGGACCTGCACAAATCCAACGACTACATGACGAGCTCGGCGCTGGCCGGCTTCCGCCCGACCATGAACCAGCTCGGCAGCCTTCTGAACGACGCCGCCAACGAACCGCCGCATCCCGGCCAGAATTGATGAGAGGTGACACCATGACCAACGTCACGCTGCGTTTCGCAAGACGGTTCCTGAGCGCGCTGGGGCTGCTGCTCGGCGCCGCGCTGCTGCCGAGCAGCGCCGGTGCCGGCGTCGCCACCGCCGGCGCGGTGCTGCTCGATCCCTTCGATCCGGTGCCGGCGATCCAGTTCCACCATTTCGGCGGCTATGGCTGCACCGAGGGCTGCGGCGGCGGCTACGACCGCTGCGGCGACGGCTGCGGCCGGCGGGCGCGCTGCGACGACGGTTGCGGCCGCCGCCATCATCGCGACCGCTGCGACGACGGCTGCCGCGTCGCCGGTCACCGCGGCGACGATGGCGACCATGGCGATGGCGGCCGCGACGCATCCGGTCCGCCGCCCTGCGGCGTGGGCCGCTGCTTCGACATCCAGCACTGGGAACGCAATTGGCGCCAGGGCGATCAGATCGGTCAGGAATGGTTCGACCGCGGCTATCGCGCGCGCAGTCTGGACCATGGCGGCGGAGCGCCTGGATGGTTCGCAAAGCATCCGGACCGGAGCAACGATTGCGAAGAAGACGGGCAAGAACCGGGCCGCCCATGGCGGCAAGAAGAACTT
>CAYXMO010000104.1:0-9465 GCA_964465935.1 uncultured Rhizobium sp. | reverse complement strand
GGATATTGCGCCGGCCAGTCGAGCAGCAGGTCGGCGACCTCGCCGGCCAGGTGGGCGCGCTCGCCCGGACCTTGCGCCGCAAGCTCCAGCAGATGGCTCAAGCGTTCTTTCGCACTCGGCATGAAACGTCCCCGATACGGCGCGAACCCTAGCGGCAAGACGTTAACGTTCTGTTTGCCGTGTGGCGGCTCTCAGGAAACGTCGCTATTTCAGCGGTTTCAGCGTTGCGGCGATGCGGCTGAGCAGGGCGAACAGCGCTTGGCGGTCGAAGGCCGGCTTGGGGTGCGGATCGCGCGGATGGCTCTGCGCCGTCACCAGATAGATCTGCAGCGCGAAGCAGGGCGCGTGCGAGACGATGTGCACGATGTGCTCGACGGCATAGAGATCGCCGGGCTCGGCCAGGGTGCGGGCCTGCTCCGGCGTGTCTTCCGCGACCTGGGTCGCATAGTCGGGCGAGGGATCGGCGAGGAAGGCGGAGGCCTTGCACAGATCGCCGGGCCGCGCGAACTGGATGGCGAGCACCAGGCTGCCGCTCTCCAGATCGGTGCCGGGCGCCAGGTCGACCGTCGGCGACAGCCCGATGCCATAGCGCACGTCGTCGGGATCGCCCTGCAGGAAGCGGTAGCCCTTGTCGGCGAAATTGGGATCGACCTTCCAGCCGTCGGGATAGGAGATCGAGAAGTTGTGCGCCGCGTCGCTGTAGCTGTGCCAGCTCGCGTCCTGCGCCGCCGCCGGCATCGCCGTCAGCAGCGCCGGCAGCACGCCGCAACACAACGCCCGGGACAGCAACCGCTCAGTATCCTTCGGAGGCGCGATGGACGCGGCAGCGGCCCTGGTAGCGGATATGGGCATGCGCCGCGCGCGCCTGGCAGGCATTGCCATAGGTGCGCCAGGCGCCGTGCTTCACCGCGCAGACCGGCTTGTAGATCATCGGGCAGATCATCGGCCGCGCCTGGGCGCTGCCTGAGATCAGCAGCAGCACCGCGACGCTCGCGCCCAGCAACATCGTCTTCATCGCATAGCTCCTCGTTCGAACCCGCGCCGCGATATTAGCGCAACCGCGCTCAATTCCCAACGATCGCCCAGCTGTCGGGGTAAAAGCCGTTGAACGTGGTGCGCACCGCCACCGAATAGGCGCCCATATAGTCGAACACGATGAAGTCGTTGGGCCCGATATTGGCCGGCAGCATGATGGGCCTCGGCAGCACGTCGAGCGTGTCGCAGGTCGGGCCGTAGACGCGGAACGGCAGCGTCGCGCCGGGCAGCGGCAGGACGCGGTTCTTCGAATCCAGCGTGAACACGCGCACCGGATAATCGGCGCTCCAGCCTGGCAGCGTCAGCTCGTCGAACGAGCCATAGGTGCCGTCGTTGATGTAGAGCCGGTCGCCCTTGCGCAGGATGACTTGCGTCACCAGCGACAGGCCTTCGGCGATCAGCGCCCGTCCCGGCTCGCAGATCAGCGGCACTTTGGGATTGGGCAGGGTCTCGAGCGCTTCCTTGATGGTGTCGAAATACCAGTGATAGGGCGGCACGTCGTCGCCCTGATACGGCCCGGGAAAGCCGCCGCCGATGTCGAGCGCTTCGAGTTCGACGCCGGCCATCTGCGCCGTGCGCCGCGCCATCTCGATCGCCTGGGCATAGGAGAAGGGCGACAGGCACTGGCTGCCGACATGGAAGGTGATGCAAGGCGCGGCGCCCGCTTCCTGCACCTTCTTGAGCAGCTTGGCGGCTTCCGCCGGCGAGACGCCGAACTTGCTCGACAGCTCCAGCACCGCGCCGCCCAGGGGCGTGGCGATGCGCACGAAGATGCGCAGCTTCTTAGGTGCCTTGGTCTCGGCCAGCAGCTTCTCGAGCTCGTAATCGCAATCGACGACATAGTCGGTCACGCCATATTGCTCGAACGCCTTCTTGGCGGCGCCGACGGCGCGCACCGGCGACATGAAGTGGCAATGCGCCTCGGGGAAGCGCTGCTTGACGATCTCGATCTCGGGCACCGAGGCGGTGTCGAAATGGCGGATGCCGGCGGCCCACACCTGGTCGAGCACCAGCGGCGCCGGATTGGCTTTGATCGCGAACAGCGCGTCGCCGGGAAAGCCGTCGAGAAAGCGCTTGGCGGCAGCGCCGAACTTCTCGGGAAAGATGCAATAGAGCGGCTCGCCGGGTTTCAGCGTCGCGATGGCTTTCTCGATGGTTCCGAAGCGCGGCACTTGGCCGATCTGCACAGGTGCGTTCATGCGCGGCACCCCTTATTCAAGCTACGGCGCCTCTTTGCGGCAAAGGGGGAGGGGGGTCAAGACAATATCGTGCGACGGCATTGTGCGACGGCTCATTCGACCTTGGCTTCGAGCTTGTGGCCGTCGGGATCGACTGCGAACGCGGCGTAGTAGCCGGCGCCGTATTGCGGGCGAAGTCCCGGCGCGCCGGCATCGCTGCCGCCTGCCGCCAGCGCCGCGGCATGGAAGGCATCGACCGCGGCACGCGATGGCGCTGAGAAGCACAGATGAAATCCCGCGCCGGGCGCGCGCGCCTCGCCCGGCCGCGCGAACAGCGCCAGACGATCCTCGCCGCCCGCTTCGCCGAAACCTGCGGCGCGTTCGTTGCGCCAGACGCAGACGAAGCCGAGCGGCGCCAGCACCGCCTCGTAGAACGCGACGGCGCGATCCAGATCCTGCACGCCGAAGGAGAGATGGGAGAGCATCTGCGCCTCAGCGACGAATGCCGCGCTTGCGGTCGAAATGCTCGAGGAACGCGGCTTTGATGGGTTCGAAAACGCCATCCGGCAGGACACCGTATGCGAATGTGTTCTTGGTTCCCGGCAACGGCGCGATCCCGGCGGGCGGCCATTCGTCGATGTTGAACTCGGTTACGATCACCCAGCAAGGCTCGCTGTCAAGGCCGAGTGCCCGGCGGATTGGTAGGGGGATCTCCACTCCGATCGTCATGCCGGACGGTTTGCTATGGGTGACCGGCAGGATGACGACAACCTGCGGATCGATTTCGGAATCTGTTGCCACGGCCAGGCATGCCGGCCGCTCCTTGCCCACCGACCGGCCTTGGCGTGCTTCACGATCCCAAAGGAAATCATACCGGAAGACAAGGCCAGGTTCGGCAACGGGCAGGGGCACTACTTCAACAACTTATTGAGATGATTGTGCCTAGGATGCACCTTGGCGCGCCGCACGGCCTCAACTACGAATTCCGGCGCATCTTCAGTGCGGAAAGACCGCTTCATGGCAGCCCGCATCCAATCATATTGCTCCGCCGACATCAGTACGAACGCGCGCCGGCCATGCCGGGTTATCTCGACCGGCTCATGACGGGCATGATCCTGGAATTCCCCTACCTTGCGCTGGAATTCTAGAGCGGTGGTCTTGACCATAACGATCTCCGGATTATACAAATTATATGTATAATTTTGACAACGCGCAATCTAAAACCGGTACACCAGCCCCGCCATCAGCGCCGTGTTCGCCGCCAACAGCAGGAGCGCGGTCGGCGCCTGCGCCTTGATCACGCCGTTGCGGTCGGGCAGCTCCAAAAGCGCCGCCGGCACCAGGTTGAAATTCGCCGCCATCGGCGTCAGCAGCGTGCCGCAGAACCCGGCCAGCATCCCGATCGCGCCCATGATCGCCGGATTGCCGCCGAAGCGGTGCACGATCAGGGGCAGGCCGATCGCCGCCGTCATCACCGGGAACGCGGCGAAGGCGTTGCCCATCACCGCGGTGAACAGCGCCATCCCGAAGCAATAGGCGCACACCGCTGCCAGCGGCGTGCCCAGCGGCAGGTATTGGCTCGCCAGCGCGCCCACCGCCTTGCCGACGCCGGCGAGCGCGAAGACCAGGCCGAGCGACGCCAGCATCTGCGGCAGCACGATGGCCCAGCCGATGGTGTCGGCAAGGCGGCGGCCCTCCTGCAACGGCGCCAGCAGCCGCGGCCTCAGCCAAACGTAACAGACGGCAAGCGCCGCCAACGCGCCGAACGCGAGGCAAATCAGCGTCGCCTGTTTGGGATCGATCAGGCCCGACTGCTTCAGGGTCAGCGTGCCGCTGAGCGCCACCGCCGGCACGATCAGGGCAGGCAGAAAGAGAAGATTGCCGCGCCGCGCCGCGTTGGCCGCGCGCTCCTGTGGCATCGGGGCGTCGCCGGCTTTGCGCATCAGCGCCGAGCCGCCGACCAGCGCCAGCGCGATCACGATCAGGCCGTTGGCGAAATCGCCGATCCACGAGCCGAACAGGAAGCTCGCCGACAACAGCGCCCAGAACGCCGCATTGGCCAGCCTGGTGCTCAGCAGCGCGAACGCCGCCGTCATCGCGCCGGTGAGGACGTAGACATATTCGAGAGTGATCATATGGACTCACCTCCCCCTTGCCTGTCCCGCCGAAGCTCCGAAGGAGCGGATGGGGAGGTCGAAAAATCGACTTCCGATTTTTCGGGTGGGGGGTGCTTCAGCTTCCGGTCGATCAGCAGCAGCCGCGTCCCATGGATCAGCGCCGCCGCGATCGCGGTCGGGATCGCCCACACCGATAGCGCGAAGGGCTCGGCCGGAATGCCGTTGCTCTCCAGGAAGCCCTTGATGATCAGGATCGAGCCGAAGGCGAAGAAGATGTCCTCGCCGAAAAAGGCGCCGATATTGTCGGCCGCCGCCGCATGGGCGCGCAGCCAGAAGCGCCGCTTGGGCTCGAGCGCGCCGCCGGCTTGGCCCTCCGCCGCGCCTTCGGCCATAGGCGCCAGCAGCGGCCGCACGATCTGCGCCTGACCGCCGAACGGCACGCCGAGCGCCGCGAACAACTGGCGCAGCAGGAAATAGGCGAGCAGCAATCGCCCTGCCGTCGCGCCTTTCAGCCGCGCGATCACGACGCGCGCCCGCTCCTGCAGGCCGTTGCGCTCCAGGATGCCGACCACCGGCAGCACCAGGAACACGACGCTGACGAGCCGGTTGTCGGCGAAGGCCTTGCCGAAGGCTTCGACGATATGCACCGGCGACATTCCCGCCGCCCAGCCCGTCGCCCCGGCCGCGATGGCGATCACCAACAGCGGATTGGCGCGGACCGCGAAGCCCAAGACGACGACGGCGATGCCAAGCAGCGGCCACATCACAGAATCACTTCCCCCTTGCGGGGAGGTCGACAAATCTCGCGAAGCGAGATTTTCGGGTGGGGGGAGTGCATGCCGTGACGCTCATTTCTTCGATTTCACCGGCGCCGACTCCTTGACCAGCGCCATCGCGATCAGGCCCAGGATCAGCGCCCCGCTCCAGTAATAGGCCGGCATCATCGGATCGCCGGTGTGCTTGATCAGCCAGGTGATGACGAACTGGGTCGAGCCGCCGAAGATCGAGATCGCGAAGGCATAGACGATGGCGACGACGCCCGAGCGCACCGCGCGCGGCAATTGCTCGGTCAGCGTCACGATCACCGGCGGCGTGCTCAGCGCCTGCAGCACCGTCACCACCGCGACGGCGCCATAGAACGCCAGCGTGGTGTGATAGTGGACGATCACCCAGAAGGCGGGAAAGATCGCGAACAACTGCACGATGCCGGGCAGCAGCATCACCGGCTTGCGCCCGAAGCGGTCCGACAGCCAGCCGCTCACCGGCTCGAACAGCACCGAGAAGCCGCCATTGACGATGATGACGCCGAACGCGACGGTCTGCGCCATGTGCAGCGTGTTCTGCGCGAAGGTCGTCATATAGCTGCCGACATAGGAGCCGATGGTGCCCGAGGTCAGCATCACCAGCCCCAGCACGATGACGCCGGCATAGGCGCCGACACCCTTGGGCGTGCGCGTGTCGCCCACCGTCGCGTCGGGCGCCAAGGCCGCGTCATCCGCGGCGTGCAGCGTCTCGGGCAGGCTGCGCCGCAGGATCAGGCCGAACGGCACGATGCTGGCACCGATCAGGATCGCGACGCGCCAGCCCCAATCCTGCAGCTGATCGGGGCTCAGATTGGCGGCGAGCAGAGTGCTGATGATGCCGGCCACCAGCACGCCCAGATCCTGGGTCGCGTATTGGCCCGAGGCGTAGAGCCCGCGCTGGCGCGCCGGCGCCGCCTCCACCAGATAGGTCGTGGTCGGTCCCACTTCGCCGCCGAGCGCGAAGCCCTGCACGACGCGGAACAGGATCACCAGGATCGGCGCCGCGATGCCGATCCGGGCATAGGACGGCGTCAGCGCCACTCCGACCACGCCGATCCCCATCAGCACGAAGGACAGCATCATCGCCGCCTTGCGCCCGATGCGGTCGCCCATCGGCCCGATCACCATGGCGCCGACCGGGCGCGCGATGAAGCCGATGAACGAAGCGCCGAGCGTCGCCAGCAGGCTGGTGGTCGGATCGCCGGCGGGAAAGAAGGTCTTGCCGATCTGGACCGAGAAATAGACATAGGTGAGGAAGTCGTAGAAGCCGAGCGCATTGCCCGCCGCCACCGCGAAGACATGGCGTAGTGGAATGGGGCGCAACGGGATGGGCCGCGCCGCCGCGCTCGATGCTGGTGTCACGCTCATCGCCAGGCCCCCGCAAGACAGCCGCCATCGTGCAGCAGCGCGGCGGTGCTGTCACCGCATCATTTCAAGGCTGCCTAAGGCGCGATCAGCGCGACGGTGGGAAAATAGGCCCGCACGCGGCCCGGGTCGCGGGTGAGCAGCGCCGCTCCTTCCACCGCCGCATGCGCGCCGATGAAAAAGTCCGGCAGCACGCCGGTCTTGGCGCCGCCGCGGCGGCGATAGCGTTTGAACGCGTGACCGGCCAGAAAGAGAGCTTGCTTCGGCGGCGTCCTGGTCTTCAATCCGAGCGCGGCGAGGGCCGCATCCAGATCGTTCGGCTGATCGAAACCCGGCGCCACTTCGGCATACACGATATCGCTGATTGCAATGTCGTCGCGCATCCCCGCCAAGCGAAACGCGCTCGCCGAGCGGGCCTCCCAGACCGGATCGCGCTCCAGCAGGTCGAGAAGAACGCTGCTATCGACGTGGATCACGCTTGCGGTCCCGGGTGATATCGAGCCACTCGTCGGTCGTCATGCCCAGTTTGAAATGCGCGCGGGCCCTCTCCAGCCGCTTGTCGAAATCGTCCTTCTTCTTTTTTGCGCGCCCTTCCTCGGCCGGGCGCACGAAGGCGCGGCCTTCCTCTTCCAGGCCGAACTCGACGCGGCTGCCCGGTTCGATGCCGAGCGCGTCGCGGACGCGTTTTGGAATGGTCACCTGGCCTTTGCTGGTCAGCCTGCTCATCGCGGTATTACCTGAATTTCCGATGGTAATACTATCGCGGCGCAAGTCAGGGCGCAACCGTTGCGTGCGCCGCGCTATTTCCCCGCCCTGAGCTCGCGGATCGTGCGCTTGCCGTCGGCGCTGGGCTGGTAGACGTCCGTCATCTCGCCGAGCGCGCGCTGGAACTGCGCCAGGGTGAAGCCGTCGGGCACTTCCCAGGCGTCGAACCCGACGCGCTTGTGATAGGCGATCTGGTCGTAGATGAATTTGCCCGTGGCGCGGATTTCGCCGGTGAAGCCCAGCCGCGTGCGCAGCATGCGCGCCCAGGAAAAACCGCGCCCGTCGGAGAACGACGGAAAATCGATCGCGATCACGCTCAGCCGCTGCACGTCGGCGCCCAGCACCTCGGGCGACTCGTCGGGCTTCAGCCGCACCCCGACCGGCGCGTTGCGCGCCAGCAGCGTCTCGCGTTCCTTGGTAAAGCGCGCCAGCGACACGATGGCGCCGCCGCTGTCGGGCAACGCCGCATCGTCGGCGACGCCCACGAACGGGTCGGCGGCGAAAGCATCACCCAGTATGAGCGGCATACATCTGATCCTGATAGGCGACGTGCTTGAACGGCTCCATGCCGATACGGCGATAGGTGTCGAGGAAGCGCTCGCCGTCCTGGCGCACTTTCAGATAGTGATCGACCACGCGCTCCACCGCGCCGGCGATCTCGTGCTCGCCGAAGCCGGGGCCCATGATGTCGCCGATGCTGGCGTCCTCGGCACCCGAGCCGCCGAGCTGGAGCTGGTAATATTCGACGCCCTTCTTGTCGACGCCCAATATGCCGATATGGCCGGCATGGTGATGGCCGCAGGCATTGATGCAGCCGCTGATCTTGATCTTGAGCTCGCCGATGTCGTGCTGGCGTGCGAGGTCGGCGAATTTCTTGGAGATGTCCTGCGCGATCGGGATCGAGCGCGCATTGGCGAGGTCGCAATAGTCGAGCCCCGGACAGGCGATGATGTCGGTGATCAGCCCGGCGTTCGGCGTCGCCAGGCCAAGCTCCGTCAGGCGCGCGAAGATCGCCGGCAGGTCGGCCTTGCTCACATGCGGCAGCACCAGGTTCTGCTCGTGGCTGACGCGGATTTCCGCCATGCCGTACTGATCCATCAGCGCGGCGACCGCATCCATCTGCGCATCGGTCGCGTCGCCCGGCACGCCGCCGATGGGTTTCAGCGAGATCGTGACGATGGCATAGCCCGGGGCGCGATGCGGATGGACGTTGGTCTTCAGCCAATTCTCGAAGTCGGCGTTGCCCGCCGGCATCGCGTCCGGCAGCGTCTCGAATCTCGGCGGCGCGAAATAGGCGTCGATCCGCGCCAGTTCTTCCGCCGGCACTTTCAGCGTTCCGCTTTGCTTGATCTCCTCGAATTCGCGCGCGACCTGTTTGCGCATCTCGTCCTCGCCCAGCGCGTTGGCCAGGATCTTGATCCGCGCCTTGTACTTGTTGTCGCGCCGGCCCGACTGGTTGTAGACGCGCATCACCGCTTCGAGGAATTCGAGGATGTGCACCTTCTCCACGAAATCGCCGACCGTGTAGGCGACATAGGGCGTGCGCCCCATGCCGCCGCCGACCAGCACGCGATAGCCCGTTTCGCCGGCCTCGTTCTTCACGATCTCGACCGCCATGTCGTGGAATTTCAGCGCCGCGCGGTCATGCGCCGCGCCGCCGACCGCGATCTTGAACTTGCGCGGCAGGAAGACGAATTCGGGATGCAGGCTCGACCATTGCCGGATGATCTCGGCCAGCGGGCGGGGGTCCTCGATCTCGTCGGCGGCGGCGCCGGCGAAATGATCGGCGGTGACGTTGCGGATGCAGTTGCCGCTGGTCTGGATCGCATGCATCTCGACGCTGGCGAGCTCGGCCAGGATGTCGGGCACGTCGACCAGCTTGATCCAGTTGAACTGCAAATTCTGCCGTGTGGTGAAATGGCCGAAGCCCTTGTCGTAGCGCCGCGCGATATGGGCGAGCTTGCGCAGCTGTTTGGCCGACAGCGTGCCGTAAGGCACCGCGATGCGCAGCATATAGGCGTGCAGCTGCAGATAGAGCCCGTTCATCAGCCTGAGCGGCTTGAACTGGTCCTCGGTGAGCTCGCCGCTGAGCCGCCGCGCAACCTGGCCGCGGAACTGCTCCACCCGCTCGGCGACGAAGCGGGCATCGAACTCGTCATAGCGATACATCGAACGCTCCCAGCGCCTGCTTGCCGGTGTCGG
>CAYXMO010000103.1:0-9506 GCA_964465935.1 uncultured Rhizobium sp. | reverse complement strand
CTGCTCCTTCGGCGCCGGCTACTCGGCGGGCAGCGTGATCCTGAAGAAGATGTACAGCGCGTAGCGCATTCTACCTGCGCAGGCTTGTAGTTCGCATGGCTGCCGCGACAGCGGGCGCCCTTGCGGATAGACTGATCTTAACTACATCCCAGTTGCGTTCATCCCAGCCGATTTTCAGACCCAGCCGATATGAGCATTCTGACCCATATCAACTACGCCTATGTCCTTTCCGGCTTCGCGGTCGGCTTCCTCGTCGGGATGACCGGGGTCGGCGGCGGCTCGCTGATGACTCCGCTGCTGATCCTGCTGTTCGGCATCGCGCCCGAGAAGGCGGTGGCGACCGACCTGATCTACGCCAGCATCACCAAGAGCGGCGGCTCGATCGTCCACGCGATCAACAAGACGATCGATTGGAGCATCGTGGCGCGCCTCGCCAGCGGCAGCCTGCCGGCGTCGCTCGCGACATTGCTGACCTTCTACTATCTGGGCGTCGACAGCACCGCGGTGAGCGGGCTCATCACCAGAGTGCTCGGCGTCGCGCTCGTCTTCACCGCCACGGCGCTGATCCTGCGGCCCTGGCTGCTGCGCACCTATGCCGGCCGCTTCGCCGGCGTGAGCGTCGAGGCGACCCGCGCCTACACCATCCTGACCGGCGCCATGCTGGGCGTGCTGGTGACGATCTCGTCCGTGGGCGCCGGCGCGCTCGGCGTCACCGCGCTGATCCTGCTCTATCCCAAGCTGCCGATCGTGCGCATCGCCGGCTCCGACATCGCCCATGCCGTGCCGCTGACTCTTCTGGCCGGTGCCGGCCATCTGCTGGGCGGCAGCATCAACACCTGGCCCTTGCTGTCGCTGCTGGCGGGCTCGCTTCCCGGCATCGTGATCGCGTCGGCCTTCGCGCCACGCCTGCCGGACACGGCGCTGCGCCTGACGCTGGCAGGCACGCTGATCCTGGTGGCGGTTAAGCTGCTGTTCTAATGCACCAGGAACAGCGGCAGCTCGGCGTGGCTCACGACGTGACGCGTGACGCCGGCAAAGAACATCTCGCGTAGCCGGCTGTGGCCGTAGCCGCCCGCGACCAGAAGTCCGGCGCCGCCCTTGGCCGCTTCCTCGAGCAGCACGTCGCCGACGACGCGGCTGCCGGCGGTGACGACGCGCTCGCTCGCCGCGATGCCGCGCAGCTTGAGATAGGCCTTCACTTCTGAACTGTCGATGGCCTCGTCCTTGGCCCGGGTGACGCTGAGGATCTCGACGCTCTCGGCGCATGTGAGGAAGGGCAGCGCCGCGGTCACGGCATGCGCCGATGCGACGCTCTCGTTCCACGCCAGCGCGATCTTGCGGCAGAAGGTGACCGGCGCGGCGTGCGGACTGAGAAGAACGGGCCGGCCGGTTTCCAGCAGCGTCGCTTCGAACGCTTCGGTCAGTCCCGGCCGCTCGTTTTCCTTGAGCGCGCCGAACACCACGAGGTCCGACAGGCGCGCCGCCAACGTGACCTGATCGGCGAAATTGCCGCTGACTTCGCGGATCGACGCCGTCGGCACGCCGCGCAGCGCCGGCGTCTCCACGACTTCGGCGCCCGCCTCCCGCGCCGCGCCGGCGAGCGAGGCGCGCGCCAGCGCGATCGCGGAGTCGGATGCCTTCTTCGAGGCGTCCGCGATCTCCTGCAGCACCGCCGCCGACACCGCTTCGCCGTAGAACGGGACCGCCTCGGTGGCGTCCGGGCGCACGAACAGCGCCGCGACATGGGCGTTGAACGGTTTGGCGGCGGCAAAAGCGCTCGTCAGTACCGCGGCGTCGCGCGCCCCGCCCGTCAAAGGCGCCAGGATTTTTACAATGGTCATGCGAAGTCTCCCGCCAATACACCTAGAACGCGCAACCGCGGATCGAAGCTCCGCCGCCGTCTGCACAATAATTAGTCTCGACGCCGCCAACGAGTCCGAACCGCCCGCGCATTCTTGTCACAAAGCCATTGCCTTTTTGGCCTATGGAATGTCTCCATTGCGGTACGGGGGAAGCGCACTGGAGGACGATAACTCCAGAGGCAGCGATGTTGAAGATTCTCGAGAATTCCGGCCACCAGCTTAAATTGCGCCTTCGCGGCCGCGGCGTGAGCACCACCATTTGCACGCTCGATCGCCAGACCAATATCGCGGAAGTCGCGCGCTCGGTCTGGCGCGTGCCCTATCGGCGCGAGCGCGTCGCGCTCAGCGACCTCACGGCTCCGGTGGTGCGGCGCCGCGAACACCAAAGAAGCTATCAGCCCATGCTCGAAGTTCGGATCGGGCCGATGATCTCCCTGGGAGGGTTCTCCAAAAGCGACGCGCTGGAGGCAGCGCGCGCGATCCGGGACTTCCTCAAGCCTCCGGTAAAGATTGCGGAGGCCGCGGCAACCGAAAGGGACGCCGAGACGCCGGGTTCGCCGTAACGCCGGCGCGCGCCGCTAGTAGCGCCACCAGCCGTCGAGATGAACGGGTTTCAAGAGCCGCGGCCGCGCGAAGTCGAGCAGGCGATCCTGCACCTTGGCGTTGAAGCTGCGCCGCGAAAAGCCGCCGCCGCGCCGCCGCGTGCCCGCCGGCAGACCGGTCAGCACTTCGATCGCCTCGTCCACCGTCTCGACCGCGTAGATCGCGAACAGGCCGCGCGCCGCCGCCTCGACCACATCGCTGCGCAGCATCAGCGACATCAGGTTGGTCTTGGGGATGATGACGCCGTGATGACCTTTAAGGCCGCGCGCGGCGCAGATGTCGAAGAAGCCCTCGATCTTCTCGTTGGCGCCGCCGATCGGCTGCATCTGGCCGTGCTGGTTGATCGAACCGGTGATGGCGATGCCCTGGCGCAGCGGCACCTGGGCGATGGCCGAGAGGATCGCGACCAGCTCGGCGGCGCTGGCGCTGTCGCCGTCGATCGGGCCGTAGGACTGCTCGAACGCGACATGCGCGCAAATCGAAAGCGGACGGCCGGTGGCGTAGGCGCCGTTG
This sequence comes from uncultured Rhizobium sp., assembly GCA_964465935.1. Lineage (GTDB taxonomy): Bacteria > Pseudomonadota > Alphaproteobacteria > Micropepsales > Micropepsaceae > Rhizomicrobium. Next base: position 6,528 of record CAYXMO010000103.1, on the reverse strand, counting down.
AGGTAGCCGGAGAGAATCTGCAGACCCTTGACGTGACTGGGGCCGCTGAACTTGGCGGCGCGCTCGATGTCGACGATGCGGCCGTCGCCGGGTCCGACCTGGGCGGTGATCCGCGCCGGCATGCCGAAGGCGAAGCCGGCGGCGCTGAGCACCGTCAAGCCGTTGACCTGCCCCGCCCGCGCCCCGTCTGTGTCGATGAACAGGATGCGGCGCTGCACCAGTTCGTGCTCCAGCGCCTTGAGCCGCCCGGAGCGGTCTTCCTTCGCCGCCACGGCGCGCGCGACGTCGTCGGCGCCGATCAGCGTGCGCCCAGCCAAAGCGGCGTAGTGATCGGCCTCGCGCAGCAGATCGGCAAGCTTGCCGGTGCGCACGCTGATCTTCTCGGCGTCGCCCGCCTGGCGCGAGGCTTCGTCGAGCAGCCGCGCCGCGCCGCCGCGGTCCATCTGCTTGAGCCCGTCGCTGCGGGCAATGGAGGCCATGGTCGCGGTCAAAGCGGCGCAATTCTCGTCGTCGCGCGCCGCGGTGGCGCAGAAATCCGCCTGGACCTTGAACAGGTCGGCGAAGCCGGGATCGGCCTGGCAGAGGCGGTGATAGACCCAGGCTTCGCCGAACAGCACGATCTTGATGTCCAGCGTCACCGCCTCGGGCTGGATCGAGACCTGCTGGCTGCGATCCATGATGTCGGACAGGCTCTCGATCTTCACCCGCCGCGCCGCGAGCGCCCGCTTAAGGCTCTCCCACGAGACGTCCTGGCGGAACAGATCCAGCGCGTCGATCAGCAGGAACCCGCCATTGGCCTGGTGCAGCGCGCCCGGCTTGATCAGCATGTAGTCGGTGACGACGGTCATCAGCATCGGCACGTGCTCGACCTTGCCGACCAGATTGGTCAGCGACGGCAGGCCCAGCGTCAGCACCGGCGCGCCCTCGCGGCCCTGGTTGTCGACGATCAGGTTGACGTCGTAGCGGTGCAGCGCCGCCGCGTCGCGCCGCGTCCGCTCGTCGCCTTCGCCGCGCGCCGCGGCCAGCAGCGCGTCGAGCTGGCCCAGAGCGTCCTTGTAGACGCGGGCGAGATGCTCATGCGCCTCGCGGTGCTGGCTGAAGCGCTGCGCCAGGGGCGCGATCAGCGCCCGCAGCCGCGCTTCGCCCATCTCGCGGTCCAGCCCCCTTGCCTTCTCGACCGACGCCTGGCGCACGCTTTCCAGATGCTCCATGACGCGATCGAGCTCGCCGCGCAGCTCGCGGATGCGGATTGCGGCGGCTTCGCGCTCGGCCTTGCCGAGGCGGCGATACTCGTCTTCCGACAACACTAGCCCGTCCCGGGTCGGACGGAAATCGAAGCCGCCTTCGCCGCGCTCGACCAGCGCCAGGCCATGGCGCTCGGCCAGCTGGCGCAGGCGCTCGAAGGCGCCTTCCGCGGTGCGGTGGAATTCCTCCTCCAGCGCGGCGCGGCGGCTGCGATAGTCCTCGCTCTCGAACAGAAGCGGCATCGCGCTTTTGAGATCGGCCACGAACGCCGCCATCGCCGCCTTGAAGCGCGCGCCGTCGCCGGCGGCGAAGCGCAACAGGCACGGGCGGTTCGCGGCGGTGAAATTGTGGACATAGGCGAGATCCGGCGGCGCCGGCATCGCGGCTGCGAGGCGCTGCAGGGCGCGTTTGACCGAATTGCGCTTGCCGCTGCCCACCGGTCCGGTGACGAAGATGTTGTAGCCGGGCTGCGCCATCCCGGCGCCGAAATGCAGCGCGCGCATGGCGCGGTCCTGCCCCACCGGGCCGGTCGGCTCGGGGAGTTCCGCCGTCGTCTCGAACGGCAGCCGCGCCGGGTTGGTCACCAGCCGCAGCTTCTCGGCGTCCAAGGGCTTGACGCTCATATGTACCCCATGTGGCACACCCCATCCGGCTCGCGCCGTTTCGGCACGCCTGGCCTGTCTAGGGGGAGACGTCCTGCAAGGCGCACGCCGGCTCGCGCTGCGTCCGCGATTAGGGTAAATCGGCGCCCCTTCGCCTTGAGGTCCCGATGGCCAAGCCCAAGCAGCCCCCCCGTGCCTGGCAGCGCATGCTGAGCGGCCGCCGGCTCGACCTGCTCGACCCCTCGCCCCTGGACGTCGAGATCGAGGACATCGCCCACGGCCTCGCCCGGGTGGCGCGCTGGAACGGCCAGACCAAGGGCGCGCACGCCTTCTCGGTAGCGCAGCACTGTGTCCTGGTGGAGCGCCTGGTCGCCGAGCTCAGCCCGGGCCTGCCGCGCGAGACCCGCCTGATGGCGCTTCTGCACGACGCGCCCGAGTATGTTATCGGTGACCTCATCAGCCCCTTCAAGGTCGCAATTGGCATTGATTACAAAGCTTTGGAGCTGAAACTTCAGAGCGCTATCCATGTCCGGTTCGGCCTGCCCGCGCAGACCTCGGCCACCCTCGCGGTGCTGTTCAAGAAGGCCGATTTGATGGCCGCCTATTTCGAAGCCACCCAGCTCGCCGGCTTCGAAGACGAGGTGGCACGCAAGCTTTTCGTCGTCCCGCCGGCCAGCATGCGCACGCCCCGACTGGTCCCGCTTGCGACCGCCGAGGCCCAGGCTCAATTCCTGGACAGGTTCAAAAAACTGGCAGGCTAGCGGTCTTCCGCCCGCCACGTTCCTCCGCTAGCAAGGGGCATGTCGAAGATCCTGGTCACGCCGCTGTCCGCCGTCCCGGAGGTCATTGCGACCCGCCACCCGTCCCATCTGGTGACGCTTCTGTCGCCCGAGCACATGATCGAGACGCCGCCCGGGTTCCCGGTGGAGCGGCATTTGCGGCTCGGCGTCAACGACGTGATCGACGTCGAGGCCGGCGACCATCCGCCGGCGCGCAAGCACATCGAGGCGCTGCTCGCCTTCACCCGCGCCTGGCCGGCCGAGGCGCCGATCCTGGTGCATTGCTGGGCCGGGATCAGCCGCTCGATGGCGTCGGCCTATACCATCCTGTGCGACCGCATGGGTCCGGGCTGCGAGACCGCCGCCGCGCGCGCGCTGCGGACTCGGGCGCCGCACGCTTATCCGAACGCGCTTCTGGTGCAGCATGCCGACGACATCCTCGGCCGCCAGGGCCGCATGATCGCCGCGATCAAGAGCATCGGCGCCGGCAGGATGGCGGCCGAAGGCGAGATCGTCGAGCTTCCGCTGGTGGGACTGTGAGCGCGAAAGCCAAGCACGTCGTCAGCATCGGGCTGTCGGCCGCGATCGTCTCGGTCGCCGACGAGCGGCCCTGCGTCCTGACCGTGCGTCCCGCCGGCGGCGGCGAGGATGCCCTGCCCTTCGGACCGTTCGATCCGCTCAGCCACCGCACCCTCGAAAGCGGCCTGCGCAAATGGGTCGGCGAGCAGACCCTGCTCGATCTCGGCTATGCCGAGCAGCTCTATACCTTCGGCGACCGCGGCCGCCACGTGCCGGCGCAGGACGAAGGCGCGCGCGTCGTCTCGGTCGGCTATCTCGCACTGACGCGCCAGCTCGGCGCGCTGCAGGCGCCCGATGCGGCGTGGAGCGACTGGTATCGCTTTTTTCCTTGGGAAGACTGGCGCATCTCTAAGCCGGCGCTGATCGATCAGGTCATCGCGCCGGCGCTGCGCCAATTCGCCAAGGCGGCGCCCAATGCCGACATCGCCGAGCTGCGCCGCGAGCGCGCCCGGCTGTGCTTCGGCTTCGACGGCCTTGCCTGGGACGAAGAAAAAGTCCTGGAGCGTTACGAGCTGCTTTACGAGTCCGGCCTCGTCCAGGAAGCGGCACGCGATGGCCGCGAACCGTCGCTCAAGCATCCGCCGGCGCTGGGCGCCGGCATGACCTTCGATCACCGCCGCATCCTGGCGACCGCCATCGCGCGGCTGCGCGGCAAGATGAAATACCGTCCGGTGGTGTTCGAGCTCATGCCGCCCGGCTTCACCCTGCTCGAACTGCAGCGCACCGTCGAAGCGATCTCCGGCATCCGCCTGCACAAGCAGAATTTCCGCCGCCTGATGGAAGATCAGGGCCTGGTCGAAGGCACCGGCAAGTTCTCGACTCCGGCGCGCGGCCGCCCGGCCGAGCTGTTCCGTTTCCGCCGCGAAGTGCTGCGCGAGCGCCAGGCTCCCGGCGTGCGCCTGGGCGCGCGCAGGACGCTATGAGCGCGTTCGCCGCCGTCCTGCGCGCCGTCAATGTCGGCGGCAACAACAAGGTGCCGATGGCGGAGCTGCGCGCCGCTGCCGAGAAAACCGGCCTCAAGAACGTGCGCTCGCTGCTGCAAAGCGGCAATCTCGTCTTCGACGCCGGCACCAAATCCGCCGCCGCTTGCGAGAAGCTTCTGCAAACGGCCTGCACCAAGGCGTTCGGCTTGACGATCGACATCCATGTTCGCGGTCCGAGCGATCTGGCCGCGATCCTGGCGCGCAATCCGTTCGCCAAGGAAGCCGAGGCCGATCCCGGCCGCCTTCACGTCCTGTTCCTGCGCGACGCGCCGGGCGCCGCCACGTTCAAGGCGTTGCAAGCCGCGATCAAGGGCCGCGAAACGGTGCATGGCGACGGCCGCCACGCTTACATTTTCTATCCCGACGGTGCCGGCCAGTCGAAGCTCACGCTCGGCGCGATCGAGAAGGCGCTGGGCACGCGCGGAACCGCGCGCAACTGGAACACCGTGACCAAGCTCGCGGCGATGCTGGCGGCGTGACGCGTCAGCGCGCCCGGCGCAAGGGGCTGAGAATGGCCGCAACGGCCGTCAGCGTCATGCCTGCCGTCATGATCCACAGCGTCGGGCGTGGCCCGAGCGCGCCGACCGCGACGCCGCCGAGCGCCGACGCCGCCGGCCTGAGGCCCCAGGCGACGAAGCGGAAGACGCTGTTCACGCGCCCCTGCATCTGCGGCGGGATCAGCGACAGCCGGTAGCTGACCGCGACCACGTCGCGAACGCCGGACACCGCCGTCAAGCTCAGCCATCCCAGGCCCAATACGACGATCGAGCCCGCCGCCGCGGTGACGCCGAGCCCGGCGGCCCAGAGCGCGACGCCGTAGACGATGATCGAGCCCACTGGAACCTTTCGGCGAAACCACGGCGCGGTCAGTGTCGCCGCGACCCCGGCAACGCCGCCGGCGGAGAACATCAGGCCGATGGCTTGCGGCGCGGCGTGGAATTCCTCGCGCGCCAGCACGATCATCGCCAGCATGATCGGCGCGAACAGGATGCTCAAGGCCATGGCGAGCCATGCCATCGCGCGAATATCCGCGTGTCCCCAGAGCCAGACGACGCCTTCGCGGATTTCGGCCAGCAGATGGGGACGCGGCCCTTGCTTGGCCTCGGCACGCAGCGGGCGGCGGATCGCGCCGAGCAGCGGCAGCGACAGGGCGAGGATCGCCGCCTGCACCGCATAGGCGATCATCGCGCCGCTGACGGTGTTGCGGCGCAGCCCGACCAGCGCGCCGCCCAGCGCGGGCCCGACATTCTCGCCGATCCATTCCACCACAGTGTTGGCCGAGGTGGCGCGCGTCAGCTCGTCGGCCGCGACGACCAGCGGCAGGCTGCTGATCTCGGCGATGTTGTAGAAGACGAAGGCGCAGCCCGCGGTCGCCGCGACGGCGTAGAGTTGCGCGATGTGCAGTCCACCCAGCCACCAGGCGAGCGGCAGCGAGGCGAAGGCCAGCGTGCGAACGGCGTCGCAGGCCAGCATCACGGCCCTGCGGTCCCAGCGGTCGATCAGCGCGCCGGCAACCAGGCTGAGCACGACATAAGGCACGGCCTGCACCGCCGCGATGAAGCCGACCTGCGTCGGCGAGCCGGTGAGCCCGAGTACCAGGAGCGGCAGCACCAGAGATTCGATCTGGCGCCCGGTGAGCGAGAACCCTTGCGCCGAAACCAGCAGCAGGTAATCGCGATTGCGATAGAAGGGCTGGCCGCTGCTCATGGCCGAACCCCTGCCCGGTTTGCGCCAAAAAGACAAGGATTCCGCGGCTTATCGAGTCCTTGACAGATTTATGCTCAAGAGTAGCATAACTCCCTAAGGAACCGGCCTCTTGAAGGCCGGTCTTTTCGCCCTACATATATGCTCAAGTTGAGCATTAATAGGATGGGATCGGGAGACATACGATGGGATTGGACCTCGCTACCACGCCGGACGCCGCGTCGCGCGCGCTCTACGCCAAGGTCGCCCATGTGATCCCCGAGATCGAGTGGAAGGCCTATGCCCCGGCCATCGCCGCGATCAATGCGCTCAAGCGCGAGAAGAACGCCGTCATCCTCGGCCACAACTACATGACGCCGGAGATTTTCCACTGCGTTTCCGACTTCGTCGGCGACAGCCTGGCGCTGGCGCGCGAGGCGGCACGCACCGACGCCAAGGTGATCGTCCAGGCCGGCGTGCATTTTATGGCCGAGACCTCCAAGATTCTCTGTCCCGACAAGACGGTGCTGATCCCGGACGTCAAAGCCGGCTGCTCGCTCGCCGCCTCGATCACCGGCGCCGATGTGCGCCTGCTCCGCCAAAAATATCCCGGCCTGCCGGTCGTGACCTATGTCAACACCTCCGCCGAGGTGAAGG
>CAYXMO010000102.1:0-9624 GCA_964465935.1 uncultured Rhizobium sp. | reverse complement strand
GCTTCGAGCATTTCCAGCGCCGAATCGAAGCGCTGCACAGCGATGTCCAGCCTGCTCATGCGCGCCTCTTTGCCTCGCGAATCTGCCGGACCTTAGGCCCGGGCATCGCGCACGGGCAAGGCATAAAAGCCTTTGGTTGCGCCGTCCCATTTTGCCGCTGTGGACGTTCTGACGAGGTGCGTTACGGCGGCGTCATTCGGCGCCCTTGACGGGTCCGCCAGCCGGTCGCTAAGGCCTCAGTCCCGCGCGGAGAAAAGCCCATGGACTCGAGACAAGCTCCGCTGGAGCAGGCGAAAATCCGCCACCTCGCCAACGCCATACGCGGCCTGACCATGGACGCGGTCGAGCAGGCGAAATCCGGCCATCCCGGCCTGCCGATGGGCATGGCCGACGCCGCGACCGTGCTGTTCGCGCATTTCCTCAAATACGATCCCACCGAGCCGCACTGGCCCGACCGCGACCGCTTCGTGCTGTCGGGCGGGCACGGCTCGATGCTGCTTTATTCCCTGCTCTACCTGACGGGCTATCCGGGACCCAGCCTCGATGAGATCAAGCGCTTCCGCCAGGTCGACAGCCCCTGCGCCGGGCATCCCGAATATGGCCATCTGGCGGGGATCGAGACCACGACCGGACCGCTCGGCCAGGGCATCGCCAATGCCGTGGGAATGGCGCTGGCCGAGCGCATCTTGAACGCACGCTTCGGTAGCGAGCTGGCCGAGCACAAGACCTATGTCATCGCTTCCGACGGCGATCTGATGGAAGGCATCAGCCATGAAGCGATCCATCTCGCCGGGCACCTGAAGCTCAAGAACCTGATCGTGTTGTGGGACGACAACAAGATCTCGATCGACGGCGCGATTTCGCTCTCCGAATCCGGCGACATGATCAAGCGCTTCGAAGCGGCGGGCTGGACCACCGACAGCTGCGACGGTCACGATGCCGCCGACGTGTATCGCGCCCTGAGCGCGGCACAAGCCAGCGGCAAGCCGGTGCTGATCGCCTGCCGCACCATCATCGGCTTCGGCTTTCCCACCCGCGCCGGGACGCAGAAAGCGCACAGCGACGCGCCCGGCGCCGAAGAGATCGCCGGCGCCAAGAAAGCGCTCGACCTGCCGGCAGACGCGTTCGCGCTGAACGACGGCGTGCTCGATGCCTGGCGCCGGATCGGCGGCCAGCATCGCGCTGCGCGCGAAGCGTGGACGGCGCGCAAGAACGCCTCGGCGCTGGCGAAGGAGTTCGACGCGGCGATGAGCGGCACGCTGCCCGCCGAACTCGGCAAGGCGCTCGGCGACCTCAAGGCGAAACTGGCGGCGGAGAAGCCGAACGCCGGCACCCGCCGCACCTCGGAGAAGGTGCTCGAAGTCGTCAACGGCATCTGCAAGACCACCATCGGCGGCTCGGCCGATCTGACGCCGTCCAACAACACCAAGACCAAGAACATCGACGTCCTCAAGCCGGGCGATTATGCCGGCCGCTACGTCCATTACGGCATCCGCGAGCACGGCATGGCGGCGGCGATGAACGGGCTGGCGTTGCACGGCGGAATCATTCCTTACGGCGGCACCTTCCTGGTGTTCTCCGACTATTGCCGGCCCTCGATCCGGCTGGCGGCGCTGATGGGCATCCGCGTCGTGTTCGTGATGACGCACGACTCGATCGGGGTCGGCGAGGACGGCCCGACGCACCAGCCGGTCGAGCATCTGGCGGCGCTGCGCGCGATCCCCAACCTCACCGTGATCCGCCCCGGTGACGCGGTGGAGACGGTCGAGGCCTGGGAGCTGGCGCTGGCCAATACCAAGGGCCCGAGCCTCCTGGTGTTCTCGCGCCAGGACGTGCCGACGGTGCGGGAAAATGCCCAAGGCAACCTGTCCGCCCAGGGCGCCTATGAGATCGCCGGCGCCGAGAACGTCCAGGTCAGCCTGCTGGCCACGGGATCGGAGGTTGGCCTCGCGATGCAGGCACGCGAACTGCTGAAGGCCGACAGCATCGGGTGCCGCGTCGTGTCGATGCCGTGCTGGAGCCTGTTCGAGCAACAGAGTGAAGCAGTTCGTGAAGCGATCCTCGGCCCCGGTACGGTTAAGATCGCGGTCGAGGCCGGCGTGCGCGAAGGCTGGGACCGGTACATCGCACCGCATGGCCGCTTTGTCGGAATGCATGGCTTCGGCGCCAGCGGTCCGTATAAAGATGTCTACAAGCATTTCGGGATCACGCCGGAGGCGGTCGCTGAGGCGGCCCGCACGGCACTCAAGCAGAAGGGTTAGCGCCAATGGCAGTTCGCGTCGCAATCAACGGTTTCGGCCGCATCGGGCGTCTGGTGCTGCGCGCCATCGTCGAGAGCGGGCGGCGCGACATCGAGGTCGTGGCGGTGAACGACCTGGGGCCGGTCGAGACCAACGCGCATCTGCTGCGCTATGACAGCGTGCATGGCCGCTTCCCGGCCAACGTCACGGTAGACGGCGACACCATCGTCGCGGCCGGCCATAAGATCAAAGTCTACGCCGTGCGCGATCCGGCCGAGCTGCCGCACAAGACGCTAGACGTCGACATCGCGCTGGAGTGCACCGGGCTGTTCACCTCCAAGGACAAGGCCGCGGCGCATCTCAAAGCCGGCGCCAAGCGCGTGCTGGTGTCGGCGCCGGCCGACGGCGTCGATCTGACCGTGGTCTATGGCATCAACCACGACAAGCTCAGCAAGGAGCACACCGTGGTCTCGAACGCCTCGTGCACCACCAATTGCCTGGTGCCGGTGGCCAAGGTGCTGCACGACGCCGTCGGCATCAACCACGGCTTTATGACCACGATCCACTCCTACACCGGCGACCAGCCGACGCTGGACACGATGCACAAGGACCTCTACCGCGCCCGCGCCGCGGCGCTGTCGATGATCCCGACCTCGACCGGCGCCGCCAAGGCGGTCGGCCTGGTGCTGCCCGAACTCAAAGGCAAGCTCGACGGCGTCTCGGTGCGGGTGCCGACGCCGAACGTGTCGCTGGTCGATCTCAAATTCGTCGCCAAGCGCCCGACCACGGTGGACGAGATCAACGGCGCGATCCGCGCCGCCGCGTCCGGCCCGCTCAAAGGCATTCTCGACATCGTCGAGGCGCCGCTGGTGTCGTCCGACTTCAACCACAACCCGGCCTCGTCGTCCTTCGCGCTCGACCAGACCAAGGTGATGGACGGCTCGTTCGTCTCGGTGATGAGCTGGTACGACAACGAATGGGGCTTCTCCAACCGCATGGCCGACACCGCGGTGGCGATGGGCAAGCTCATCTAAGCGCGATGCCATCCAACGTCCGCTGGTTCGAAGGGCTGCTGTACGCGGCGTTTTCAGTCCAGCTTCTGTCGTTTTTGCTCATGGCCACACTCACGCCGTCCAACGTGACGGTCAACGTCGTCGGGTCTTTCGCGCTGAGCGCATTGGTCTGGTTCGCAGCACGGCGGCGGCAAAACTGGATCAAGCTGATGCTGTTTGTGTTCTTCGTCGCGGTGACTTTAGGTGGATTGCTAAACCTACGAGGCTATTTGGCGCAGCCGGCACTCGGGCTCGTGCAAAGCGCCATCACGGTGTTGGAATCGGCCGCTTTTGCCTGCGTCTTTTTCGGCGACAGCAAAGGCTGGTTCGACAATAAGCCTCAACAAGACAAAACGGGCATGAGCTAGGAGATCCTATGGCGTTCCGCACGCTCGACGACCTTGAGGTGAAGGGCAAGCGTGTGCTGGTGCGCGCCGACCTCAACGTGCCGATGAAGGACGGTGTTGTGACCGACGCGCTGCGCATCGAGCGCCAGGCGCCGACGATCCGCGAACTGGCGTCCAAGGGCGCGAAGGTGATCGTGCTCTCGCACTTCGACCGGCCCAAGGGCAAGGTCGTGCTGTCGATGTCGCTGAAGCCGGTGGCGGCGGCGCTGGCCAAGGAGCTGGGCCAGCCGGTCGCGTTCGCGCAAGATTGCATCGGCGACGTCGCCAAGGCGGCGGTCGCGAAGCTGAAGGACGGCGACGTCCTCCTGCTGGAGAACACCCGCTTTCATGCCGGCGAGGAAGCGAACGACGGCGCGTTCGCCAAGCAAGTGGCCGCGCTGGGCGATTTCTTCGTCAACGACGCGTTCAGCGCGGCGCATCGCGCCCATGCGACGACCGAAGCGGTCGCGCATCTGCTGCCCAGCGCGGCGGGGCGTTCGATGGAACGGGAACTTACGCACCTGAACAAGGCGCTGGGCGATCCGGAGCGGCCCGTCATGGCGGTGATCGGGGGCGCCAAGGTCTCGACCAAGATCGCGCTGCTGGAGAACCTGGTGAAGCGAGTCGAGACGCTGGTGATCGGCGGCGCGATGGCGAACACGTTCCTCGCCGCGCAAGGCATCGCGGTCGGCAAGTCGCTCTACGAGAAGGACCACATCGAGACCGCGCTCAAGGTCCTGCACATGGCGAACGAAAGCGGCGCCGCAGTGCTGCTGCCGGCCGATGCCGTGGTGGCCAAGGAATTCAAGGCGCACGCCCATCACCGCACGGTGGAGGTGCATCACGTCGCCGACGACGAGATGATCCTGGACGTCGGCGCCAAAAGCATCGCCGAGTTCACCGCGCGGCTGGCGGCGACGCGGACGCTGGTATGGAACGGCCCGTTCGGCGCCTTCGAGACGCCGCCCTTCGATACGGGCACCGTGGCGGCGGCCAAGGCCGTCGCGGCGGCGACCACGGCGGGTAACCTTCTTTCGGTGGCCGGCGGCGGCGACACCGTCGCGGCGCTCAACCACGCCGGCGTGGCGGACGATTTTTCCTATGTTTCCACCGCCGGCGGCGCGTTCCTGGAATGGCTGGAGGGACAGGAACTGCCCGGCGTCGCGGCCCTTCAAATCTGATCCGTAACGCGCTAATACCAAGCAAAATTTGGGGATTAGCCACTTGGCCCGCATCACGCTCAGACAGCTTCTCGACCACGCCGCCGAACACGATTACGGCCTGCCCGCCTTCAACATCAACAACATGGAGCAGGGCCTCGCGATCATGGAGGCGGCCGAGCAGGTCGACGCGCCGGTCATCATCCAGGCCAGCCGCGGCGCGCGCTCCTATGCCAACGACATCGTGCTGACGCGCCTGATCGACGCGCTGGTCGAGATGTATCCCGCCATCCCCGTCTGCATGCACCAGGATCACGGCAACGGTCCGGCGACCTGCGCCACCGCCATCCAGTACGGCTTCACCAGCGTGATGATGGACGGCAGCCTGAAAGAAGACGGCAAGACGCCGGCCGACTACGAATACAACATCGACGTGACGCGGCGCGTCGTCGACATGGCGCATGCCTGCGGCGTCTCGGTCGAGGGTGAACTGGGCGTGCTCGGCTCGCTCGAGACCGGCATGGGCGACAAGGAAGACGGCCACGGCGCCGAGGGCAAGCTCGACCACAGCCAGCTGCTCACCGATCCCGACCAGGCGGTCGACTTCGTCAAGAAGACCAAGGTCGACGCGCTCGCCATCGCCATGGGCACCAGCCACGGCGCCTACAAGTTCAGCCGCAAGCCGGACGGCGCGGTGCTGGCGATGAACGTTATCGAGGAGATCCATCGCCGCCTGCCCAACATGCATCTGGTCATGCACGGCTCGTCGTCGGTGCCGCAGGACCTGCAGGACGTGATCAACCAGTATGGCGGCAAGATGCCCCAGACCTGGGGCGTGCCGGTCGAGGAAATCCAGCGCGGCATCAAGCACGGCGTGCGCAAGATCAACATCGACACCGACAACCGCATGGCGATCACCGGCGCAATCCGCAAGGTGTTCGCCGAGAAGCCGGGCGAGTTCGATCCGCGCGCCTATCTGAAACCCGCCAAGGAAGCGATGCGCAAGGTCTGCATCCAGCGCTTCAATGAATTCGGCGCCGCGGGCTGGGCGAGCAAGATCAAGCCGCTGTCGACGGCGCAGATGGCCAAGCGCTACGCCGGGGGCGAACTCGATCCCACGATCGGCAAGGCACGGGCTGCGGCCGCGGAGTGAGTTTCGCGACCGGGAAGGCAATCAGATAACTGTTTCCACATGCCTTCAAGAGTGGCAGAGTCTCGGTATGTTACAGTTGGATGCCATAAAGACTGAAGCCCTTAGATCGGCCCGGCTGCGACTGGGCGACGAGATAAAAGACGTCGTCGTAAAAGACGATTTGGATCACGAAGGGCGTCCGAGTGTCAGAGTGACGCTAATCCTTAGATCGGGTTGGAGCGTTGACCCTCCCGGAAACGCTCTGAACGAAATCAGTCGGAATCTCGTCGCGTATATGTCCGGCAATGGCGACGAGAGATTTCCCTTTACTCACTATATGACGGCACGGGAATTCGCTGCTTCAAATGATAGACCCGGACCAGCTCCTCGACGTCGCCGCGTCGCTGGCTGAGCGTCCCGCAAGGGGCGCACCACGACAGGCGAAATTACGTCGCGCTATTTCCACCGCGTACTATGCGCTATTCCATCGCCTCGTAATGAACGCCAGCGATTTGCTGGCAGGCGCCAACGCGCGCGGAACGCAGAGATATCTGGCCATTTATAGATCGTTCGAACACAAGCGAATGGCTGACGCTTGTCGGCAAATTTCCTCCAACAAAGTACGAACTGATGCGGGGGTGCCGCTTAGCGCCATGCTTCAGGACTGCGCGTCGGCATTTGTGGAACTCCAGGAAAATCGACACGAAGCCGACTACGACCCCACAAAACGGATCGCCCTTTCGGATGCTAGAGCAGCGGTGTCAAAAGCGGTTGCGGCGATGGAGATGCTGACGCAGGCGCCCGATGGCGAGCGATCGCTATTTTTGACGCTCCTTCACTTCAAGCAACGCTCGTGAGCAGCCCCTGCCGTCTCTACCTGATCACGCCGCCGAAGCTTGAGGCGAAGAGCTTCGCCGAGACGCTCAAGCGTACGCTGGATGCCGGCGATGTCGCATCGCTCCAGCTGCGCCTGAAGGCGGTGAGCGACGACGAGGTGCGCCGTGCCGCCGACATCTTGCGGCCCATCGTGCAGCGCGCCGGCGTCGCCTTCCTCCTCAACGACCGGCCGGATCTGGCGCACGAGCTTGGCTGCGACGGCGTTCATATCGGCCAGGAGGACGCGCCCTACGCCGACACGCGCGCCGCCGTCGGGCCGGACGCCATCGTCGGCGTCACCTGTCACGACTCGCGCCACCTCGCCATCGAAGCGGCGGAAGCGGGCGCCGACTATGTCGCGTTCGGCGCGTTCTTTCCCACCGCCACCAAAGAAGCCAAGAGCCACGCCGACATCGAGCTGCTGCAATGGTGGGCGCAGATGATGGTGGTGCCGGTGGTCGCGATCGGTGGGATCACGGTGGCCAATGCCCGGCCGCTGGCCGAAGCGGGCGCCGATTTCCTCGCCGTGTCGAGCGGGGTGTGGGATCACAAGGACGGTCCCGCTGCCGCCGTGCAGGCCTTCAACGCGCTGATGACGCCATGAAGCCGCGCAACCGGCAGGCGAGCGGAAAATACGCCGTCGACGGCGTCGATCTCGAATGGTCGCTGCTGCGCGAGGCGCATTATTCCTCGTCCGAAGGCCACAAGGGCATGGTGTTCACCGTGCGGGCGGTGAGCGACACGGCGCGGACCTTCAAGGAATTGCAGCTGGAGTTTCCCCCGCCGCGGCACAAGCCCGGCCGGCACCAGGAGAAGGAGCGCATTCTGCCCCAGACCATCGAAGCGGCGATCCGCCAGGCCGTGGCCGGCGGCTGGGACCCCGTCAGCCGCGGCCGGGTCTATGTGTGGCAGGTGGAGCCGCGATAGAGGGCTTTGCCGGGGTGGAAGTCGCCGCCCGCCTCTGCTATCACCCGCGCGCTCTTTGTCAGTTCGAACCTGAAGGACCGCGCCGAACCGCGCGTTTGCAAGCATATGGCCAAGATCACCGGCAACGAAATCTCTCCCGGCACCCTGATCGAGTTCAACGGCGGACTGTGGGTCGCGGTCAAGACGGTGAAGGTCAAGCCCGGCAAGGGCGGCGCCTACAACCAGGTCGAGCTCAAAGAGATCATCCAAGGCACCAAGCTGAACCAGCGCTTCCGCTCCGACGAAGCGGTGGACGAGATCTATCTCGACAAGAAGGACTACAATTTCCTTTTTGCCAGCGGCGACATGCTGACCTTCATGGACGTCGAGACCTATGAGCAGATCGAGTTGCAGAGCGAATGGGTCGGCGATCAGGCGCAATATCTCGTCGACGGCATGAAGGTCATGCTGCAGCTCTATGAGGGCAAGCCCATCTCGATCAAGCTGCCGGCGCAGGTGACGCTGGAAGTCGTCGAAGCCGACGCGGTGATGAAGGGCGGCACCGCGGCACCGTCCTACAAGGGCGCCAAGCTCGAAAACGGCATGTCGGTGCAGGTTCCGCCTTTCATCAATGCCGGGACCAAGATCGTGGTCTCGACCGAAGACGGCACCTATGTGAGGCGCGCCGAATAATGCGCTACCTCTCCCCTGCCCTCAACGTCATGGTCGCGGCGGCGCGCAAGGCCGGGCGCGGCCTGATCCGCGATTTCGGCGAGCTGGAGAACCTGCAGGTCTCGCTCAAGGGCCCGGCCGACTTCGTCTCCACCGCCGACAAGCGCACCGAGAACCAGCTGGTCGAGGAACTGACGCGGGTGCGTCCCGGCTACGGCTTCCTGCTCGAAGAAGGCGGCATGCTGACGGGCCCCGACAAGACGCACCGCTTCATCATCGATCCGATCGACGGCACCACGAATTTCCTGCACGGCATCCCGCATTTCGCGATCTCGATCGCGCTGGAGCGCGAGGGCCAGCTGGTCTCGGGCGTGATCTACAATCCGGTGACCGACGAGATGTATGTCGCCGAGAAGGGCCAGGGCGCCTATCTCAACGACAAGCGCCTCAGGGTCGCGGCTCGCAAGAAGTTGAACGAGAGCCTGATCGCCACCGGCATCCCGTTCCTGGGACGCGACGGTCATGGCGCGTTCCTGGCGGAACTGACGGCGGTGATGTCGCAGACCAGCGGCGTGCGGCGCTTCGGGGCGGCGGCACTGGATCTGGCCTATGTCGCGGCCGGCCGGGTCGATGCCTTCTGGGAGCGCGGGCTGCAGCCCTGGGACGTGGCCGCCGGGATTTTGATGGTGCGCGAGGCGGGCGGCGTGATCACCGATCTGGAGGGCGGGGGCAAGCTGCTCGACGGCCAGATCCTGGCGTCGAACGAGCACCTGCATCCGCAAATCCTGAAACTCCTGAAAGACTCGGCCAAGACGGCAAAGAGTTGAGAGCCGGGGCGCGGGCCGATATGGTCGGGGCGCAACCTATGGACTGGCCGATGAAACTGGCGATCTCGCTTGGGGTTTGCGTTGTGCTGCTCGGTGCTCAGCCGGCGGCGGCGCAATCCTATCCGGGCGAGGAAGTGACCGTGAACCCCGGCGCGTTCGGCAGCGGCTACCTGCTCTATCCCGGCGGCAAATATGGCCGCCATATCGGTCACCTGCTGCAGCCGGGCGAGCGCCGTGGACCGGTCCATCTGCACATGCCGGTCAAGCATGCCGCCCTGCCGCGCCGGCCGCGCGTCGCCGCGGCGCCGCCGAGCGACGATTTGACGATGCCGGCCGAGACCGCTCCGCCGCCGCCACGTCACGTTGCGCGCAC
>CAYXMO010000101.1:4136-9663 GCA_964465935.1 uncultured Rhizobium sp. | reverse complement strand
GGGCGGACGCTGAGGTTGATGTCCTTGAGCACGGCGAACTCGCCGAACCATTTGCTGACGCCGTCGAGGGTGATGATAGGCGTGTCGCTCATCTGCGGTCACCTTCCGATAGCTGGCGCTCGAGCGACGCCGAATAGCGCGACATCGAGAAGCAGAACGCCCAGTAGAGAGCGCCCGCGAAGAGATAGCCCGTCAGGGCGGTGTTGGGTCCGGTCCAGTCGACGTCGGTGGCGCCGGCCTGGATGACGCCGAGCACGTCGAAGAAGCCGATGATCGAGACCAGCGAGGTGTCCTTGAACATCGAGATCATGTTGTTGACGATGCCGGGCAGCACGGTCTTGAGCGCCTGCGGCAGCACGACGAGCGTGGTGGCGCGCCAATAGCCAAGGCCGAGCGCCGCGGCGCCTTCGGTCTGGCCGCGCGGCAGCGCCTGCAGGCCGGCACGCACGACTTCGGCCATGTAGGCGGCGTTGAACAGCGCCACCGCGATCAGGGCGCGGAACAGCTTGTCGAGCTCGAAGCCGTCGGGCAGGAACAGCGGCAGCATGCTCGACGCCATGAACAGCACGGTGATCATCGGCACGCCGCGCCACACTTCGATGAAGACGATGCACAGCGTGCGCACCACCGGCAAGGTCGAGCGGCGGCCGAGCGCCAGCAGCACGCCCAGCGGCAAAGACGCGACGATGCCGACGGCGGCGACGACCAGCGTCAGCAGCAGACCGCCCCATTTCTCGGTCGAGACCACGGGGATGCCGAACCAGCCGCCGCTCAGCAGGAAGAACGAGAGCAGCGGATAGAGCGTCAGCATCGCGACGCCGGCCCAGCCTTTGCGCGGCAGACGCGGGATCGTCAACCAGGCGAGACCGATGGCACCCAAGCCGTAGACGAGATCGGGGCGCCAGCGCTCGTCGAAATCGTAGAAGCCGTAGACGATCTGGCCGAAGCGCTGGACGATGAAGGGCCAGCAGGCGCCGGTGCCCTCGCCGCAGGCGTCGCGCGTCGTGCCGTGCCAGGCGGCGTGCACGAACGCCCATTCGAAGAACGGCGGCAGCGACCACGCCAGCAGCGCCAGGATCGCCAGCGTCAGGACCCCATTGCCGATGCTGGAGAACAGATTGGCGTGGAGCCAGCCGATCACGCCGACCTTCTTGACCGGATGCTTGCGGTGGAAGGCGGTGGGCGGCGGCAGCGGCCGCGTCACGCCCGGGATGGGGGCCGGCGTCATCGCGCGTCTTCCATCGCATGGGCGCGGTTGTAGAGGTTCATGGCGAAAGAGGTGATCAGGCTGAGCGCGAGATAGATCGCCATCACGATGGAGAGGATCTCGATCGCCTGCCCCGTCTGGTTCAGCACCGTGCCGGCGAACACCGAGACGAGGTCGGGATAGCCGATGACGATCGCCAGGGTCGAGTTCTTGGTCAGGCTGAGATACTCGCTCGCCAGCGGCGGGATGATGACGCGCAGGGCCTGCGGCACCAGGATCAGGCGCAGCGACAGGCTATGCTTGAGGCCCAGCGCCTGCGCCGCCTCGCGCTGGCCACGCGCCACCGACAGCAGGCCGGCGCGCACGATCTCGGCAATGTAGGCGGCGGTGTAGATCGACAATGCCATCGCGAGCGCCGCAAGCTCGGGGATCATCTGCAGGCCGCCGCTGTAGTTGAAGCCTTCCAGCGTCGGCCAGCTGACGGTGAAGGGAATGCCGGTGGCGTAAAGCGCGGCCGTCGGCAGGCCGAGCAGTAGCGCCACGATGATCCACCATGTCGTCGGGCGGTGGCCGGTGCGCAGCTGGCGCAGCTGGGCCCAGCGGTAGACGCCCCAGGCGGCGGCGATGCCGAGCGCGACCGCGGCCCACACGATCCACGATCCGGGCTGGTTCAGCAGCAGTGGAACGTACACGCCGCGATTGTTGAGCGCGATGCCGCGGCCCAATGTCAGGCTCTCGCGCGGCCCCGGCAGCGCCGCCAGCACACCGAAATACCAGAACAAGATCTGCAGCAGCAGCGGCATGTTGCGCAGCAGCTCGACATAGACGGTGCACAGCTTGGCGACCAGCCAGTTGGTCGACAGCCGCCCGATGCCGATGATGAAACCGATAATGGTCGACAGCACGATGGCGATGGCCGAGACCAACAAGGTGTTGGCCAGGCCCACCCACATCGCCTGGCCGTAGCTCGACTCCTCGGTGTAATCGATCAGGGTCTGGGCGATGCCGAAGCCCGCGGTGTGGTCGAGGAAGCCGAAGCCCGACGCGACATGGCGCTTGCCCAGCGCGGTGGCGACGTTGCCGATCAGCCCAAAAGCCAACGCCGCCAGCGCAACGAGCACCAGCGCCTGGATCGCGACAGACTTCCAATCTGTGTCGCGCCACGAGGCGTGGCGTGCACGGTGCTTCATCTCAGCGGATCGGCGGCGCGTACATGATCCCGCCCTTGTTCCACAGCGCGTTCAGTCCGCGCTGCATCTTGAGCGGCGTGTTCATGCCGACGCCGCGCTCGAAAATCTCGCCGTAATTGCCCATGCGCTTGA
The DNA here is from genome assembly GCA_964465935.1 of uncultured Rhizobium sp. Taxonomy (GTDB): domain Bacteria; phylum Pseudomonadota; class Alphaproteobacteria; order Micropepsales; family Micropepsaceae; genus Rhizomicrobium. The sequence goes on along the minus strand of CAYXMO010000101.1, from coordinate 7,134 downwards.
CGATGCGATAGGCCCAGTCGGCGGTCAGCCCCATCTTGGTGCCGAAGGCGCCTTCCTTGCCGAGCAGCCGGCGGATTTCCGGCGAGGTCGAGTTCAGCTGCGCATCGACGTTCTTGGAGTTGACACCCAGCTCTTCGGCATTGACCAGCGCGAACATCACCCAGCGGCACAGATCGCCCCATTGCTGGTCGCCCTGGCGCACCGCGGGGCCGAGCGGCTCCTTGGAGATCGTCTCGGGCAGGATGATCGAGTCGTTCGGGTTCTTCAGCTTCAGCCGGTCGCCGGCGAGGCCGGAGCGGTCGGTGGTGGCGGTGTCGCAGCGCCCCGCGTCATAGGCGGCGATGTATTCGGAGGCCTTCTGGTAGACGAGGATCTTGTACTGCATCTTGTTGGCGCGGAAATAGTCGGCGGCGTTGAGCTCGCTGGTGGTGCCGGTCTGGGTGCACAGCGTGGCGCCATTGAGCTGCTTGGCGCTCTTTATCCCGGAATCCTTGCGCACCATGAAGCCCTGGCCGTCGTAGAAATTGACGCCGATGAATTCGAGGCCCTGGGCCACGTCGCGGTCCATCGTCCAGGTCGTGTTGTGTGACAAGATCTCGAACTGGTTCGCCTGCAACGCCGTGAAGCGCTCGGCGAAGGACACCGGCACGAAGCGTACCTTGTTGGGATCGTTGAAGATCGCCACCGCCACGGCGCGGCAATAGTCGACATCCATGCCGGTCCAGTTGCCCCGCGCGTCGGGATTGGAGAAGCCGGGCTGGCCGTCGCTAACGCCGCAGCGGATGAACCCCTGCTTGCGCACGGCATCCAGCGTGTTGGCCTCAGCCGTTCCCGCAAAGGCCAGCGCCAGCGCCAGGCCCAGAAAAATCGCTCGCATGTTCAAGCATCCACCCCATAGACACGCGCCGGAAAGCCCGCATTGCGGCCCCGGCGCAACCACGTTAGTGGAGGGACCCTAACAGGCGAAAAGCGGATTGGGGAGAACCCCTTGGCCGCCAAAGACAAGAAGAATGCGGACACGGCGCCGCCCGGCAGCGGGCGCGAATCGGCTGCGCTCGTGGCGGCGCGACTTGACCCAAGGGTTCGAACGGCTAAAAGCCGCGTCATGACTGACATCCTCTCCCATACGCAATTCATCGCCCAGGTGACGTTCCACAGCGACGGCCTGGTGCCGGCAGTGACGCAGCACTATCAGAGCGGCGAGGTGCTGATGCTCGGCTACATGAACCGCGACACGCTGGAGCGCACGCTGCAGACGGGTTACGTCACCTACTGGTCGCGCTCGCGCAGCAAGGTATGGGTCAAGGGCGAGGAGTCCGGCCACACCCAGCGCGTGGTGGAAGCCTTCATCGACTGCGACGGCGATACGCTGCTGTTCAAGGTCGACCAGATCGGCCCCGCCTGCCACACCGGCGCGCCGACCTGCTTCTTCCGGCAGGCTGCGATCAAATCCTGATCAGACTCGCACGCCCTTGCGGCGCTGGGTGTTCTCGTGGCGGCGGTCCGACGGCGGCGCGATGTCGTTGGGATAGGAATGGACCATCAGCGCCACGGTCAGGCCAAGGCCGGCGCCGGTGACGATAGCCAAAAGCCAGTCCGCTTCCACGATGAACAGCAGGAACACCGCACCCAGCGCGGCGCAGAGCAGATACATCGTCCGTTTGCGCATCTTCGGCTCCTTCGAAGCCTCAGCCCTCAAATATGCTTCGCAGGTGCGGATTCAAGAACCGGTCCTGCGGGTCGAGCCGGTGCCGCAGAGCGCGGAAATCCTCGAATTTCGGATAGAGTTCCGTGAATTCCTCGCGCGTCCTGGTGTGACGCTTGCCCCAATGCGGCCGGCCCTCGACCTCGCGGAAAATGCTCTCGCACATGTCGAACAGCGGCCCCGTATTCACCCGGTGATACTGGTGCACGGCGATTGTGGCGCTTTTGCGCTGGTAGAAGGGGCTGAGCCAGACGTCGTCGGCGGCGACGCTGCGATATTCGATGGGAAAGCCGGTGTTGATGCGGCGCTTGCGGATTTCCGTGACAATCTTGCGAATGGTCTGAGGCCCCTTCTCATAGGGCACCGCGTATTCCATCTCGTTGAAACGGGTGGTGCGCGGGCTGGGCAGGATTTCGTGGCTCCAGCGCACGCGGTCGCCCGCGCTCATGCCGCCGGAGAACAACCGGTGGGCCCGGCGCAGCAGGAACGGCGCATAGGGCAGCACCTCGTTGATCCATTCGAACAGATTGGCGTCGGCGGCGCGCTTCTCGCCGCGCGCCTGCATGTAGTCGGCGGAGCGCGGATCGGGCGCCGCGGCATCGCTCTCGTTCAACGTCTTGCACACCGCGACGTCGGCATAAGGGAACCAGAAGAACTCGAAATGGCGGTTGCGCGCGACGAAGTCGTCGAGCTTGTCCCACAGCTCGTCGATGGGGAGCAGGAAGTTCTTTTCCGCGAGCTTGTAGGTGCCGCGCACCTTCATCGCGATCTCGATCATCACGCCGAGCGCGCCGATCGAGCAGCGGCCGGCGGCGAAGATCTCGGCGTTCTCGTTCGCCGAGCAATGCAGGGTCTCGCCGCTGGCGAGCAAGAGGCGGAAGCCCGCGACCTCGGCCGAGAAGCTGCCCAGCGCCGGGCCGGTGCCATGGGTGCCGGTGCCGACCACCCCGCCTAGGGTCTGGCGGTCGATGTCGCCCATGTTCTTGAGGGCGCAGCCCAAGGGATGGATCAGCGGCCCGATCTCCCACAGCCGGGTCGCGGCGCCGAAGGTCGCGACCTGGGCTTCGGGATCGAAACCATGAAAGCCGTCGAACGCCGAAAGGTCGATGATCGTGCCGCTGGTCTCGTTCAAGGGCGTGAAGGAGTGGCCGGTGCCTGGCACTCGCACCGGCGCGGGCGACATGCGCACGGCGGCGGCGAGATCGACTTCGTCCTTCGGCGCCACCACCGCCCGAGGCTTGCACACCACGCCGCCCGACCAGTTCGACCACTTCCCGCCGACGATTTTCATGG
>CAYXMO010000101.1:0-4036 GCA_964465935.1 uncultured Rhizobium sp. | reverse complement strand
TGCACACCACGCCGCCCGACCAGTTCGACCACTTCCCGCCGACGATTTTCATGGGGTGACTGCGCTCTCAACCACTTAATGTCATGGCCCGCAAAAGCGGGCCATCCAGTTGGTGCCGAACTGCATCTCGCAGAATGGGGTGAAAGCCAAGTCTTTTTCGACTCGCGCGGGCCGTCAACTGGATGGCCCGCTTTTGCGGGCCATGACAATTGGGTGAAGGGCCTAGATATCCGCGAACTTGGGCGCGCGCTTCTGCAGGAAGTGGTCGACGCCTTCCTTGAAGTCGGGCCATTTGAAGCTCGGCGGCATTTCCGCGTCCGCGGTTTCCAGCGCCTCGCCGAATTTCTGGAAATAGGATTTCCACACCTGCGCCTTCATCACCGCCATCGAGCGCGGGCTGACCGTGTCGGCCAGCAGCCGCGCATAAGCCGTGACGTTGTCCATGAAGGTGTCGGCGGCGAAGACCTTGTTGACCAGGCCCATCGCTAAAGCCTCCTGCGGCGAGAATTTGCGCGCTGAGAGCAGGATGTCGAGGGCGTGCGCCGGACCGATCAAGCGCGGCAGCAGCCAGGAGATGCCGTGCTCGGCGATCAGGCCGCGCTGCGCGAACGACGTGGTGAGCACTGCCTTGTCGCTGACGAAGCGCATGTCGGCATAGAGCGTCATGATTAGGCCGATGCCGGCGCAGGGGCCGTTGATCGCCGCGAGGATCGGCTTCTTGGTGCGCATGAAATAGGCGAAGCGGCGCATGTCGGCGAATTCCTCGTCGAGCTTGGGGGCCGTATTTGCCGTCGAAGGCGTCGCCGATGTCGCCGGCGCCGCGCGAGGCCTGGCACTCCTCGCCGCTCGCGGAGATGCCCTGCAGCAGATCCATGTCGGCGCCGGCGCAGAAGCCGCGCCCCGCGCCGGTCAGCACGACGACGCGCACCTGGCTGTCGCGCGCCGCGTCGGCCATGGCGAAGCGGATGCTCGCCGCCATGCGGTTGGTATAGGCGTTGAGCCGGTCGGGGCGGTTGAGCGTGATGGTCGCGACGCGGTCCTTCACCTCGTAGAGGATGTCGGGATAGGTGGCCATGGCGTGTCTCCCTGTTTTTGTCTGCCCGCATCTTCCCACAACGCGGCTTGGCTTCAAGCGGCCCGCGCCGCCAATTGCTCCGCCAGCTTGCGCAGATCGAGGTCCCGCTTCTTGCGCAGGATGTCGATGGCGGTGACGCCGGCCTTGTTCTTGATGTCGCCCCGCGCGCCCAGCCGGACCATCATCGCCAGGTGCTTCTTGTCGCTGTTCTTCTTCAGCATCAGGTGCAGCGCCGTCATGCCGGCCTTGTCTTGGCTGTCCGGATTGGCGCCCTGCTTGAGCAGTTCCTCGGCCGGGCCGAACTTGCTCCACTTCACCGCACCCAGCAGCGGCGGCTCGTAGGCGACCGAGGGGTCTTCGAGATCGGCGCCGTATTTGACCAGCAAGCGGATCGCGGCGAGGTCCTCGTTGAAGCCGGCGGCCCACAGCGCATAGTTCGGCGTGGCGCCGCGCTTCAACAGAAACTCCGCCAGCGGCAGGTTCTGTCCGCGCCCAATGGCGAACCACACCGGCGTCGCTTTCCAATCGCCTTCCGTGAAGGCATGCGCGCTGGCATCGAAGCCGTGCTTGAGCAGGACTTCGGCGGTCTTGATGCTGTCCTTTTCCTTGCCCTTGGCCGGCTTGCGGCCGCAGCAGACGTGCAGCCAATTGCGGCCGCGCTCGTCGCGCACCTCCTTGAGCTTGGGATTTTCCTTGAGCGCCTGGTCGATTTGCGCCCAGCGGAAGTCTTTCACCAGCGCCAGCATCGCGGTTTTCGAGATCATGCGGCCCTCCCCGTCCCTTGAGCCTACACCGCCGGCGTGATCCGATAACGGCAAAATATCGGGAGAACGCCATGAGCTACCGCACCATCCTGTTCGACACGGTCGAGCCCGGCATCGCGCGCATCACGCTGAACCGCCCCGACCGGCTCAACGCCTATACCAACGCGCTGTGCGACGAGGTGGTGGACGCCCTGCACCGCTACATCGACGACGACGATCTGCGTTGCCTGATCCTGACCGGTGCCGGGCGCGGCTTCTGCTCCGGCGGCGACGTCAGCGGCCAGCCGCGCGAAGGCGAGGTCAAGCATCCGTCCTACCGCAACAAGCAGATGGGCCACGGCCAGGAGATGCGCGACGGCATGCACCGTTTGATCGCCACCCTGCACCGCATGGACAAGCCGGTGATCGCGATGGTCAACGGCGCAGCTGTGGCGGGCGGGTTGACGCTGGCGCTGGCCTGCGATTTCCGCATCGCCGCCGACAGCGCCAAGCTCGGTGACACGTCGGGCAAGTTCGCGCTCCTGCCCGACGAAGGCGGCGCCTGGTTCTTCCCGCGCGCCATGGGGCTGGACCGCGCCCTCAAGATGACACTGCTGGCCGAGGTCTACAGCGCCGCCGAAGCGGCCAAGCTGGGCCTGGTGACCGAGGTCGTGCCCTTCGCCGAGTTGGAGGCGCGCACGCTCGCCTTCGCGCGGGCGCTGGCCAAGCGCGGGCCGCTGGCGGTGCGGCTGGCCAAGAACATGATGCGCAAGGGGCTGGATTCCAGCCTGGAGAACTCGCTCGACGACGCGGCGCTGTCGGTGATGATCGCCAATCCGAGTGCCGACGTGCGCGAAGGCGTCGCGGCCTTCGCGGCGAAACGCGAACCGAAATTCGAGGGGCGGTGATGGACGCCTAGCCGTTCGGCCTGCGGCCCGGGAAAAACCAGCGCAGCGCGTCGAGCAGCATGCTGCGCCACGCCACGAGCGTGTGGCCGGAGGTGTAGGTGACCGACATTTCGGGATTGTTGCCATAGCCGCCGCGCGTGAACGCATCGCCGGTCGTCTTGTCGAAATCCGGCTCCAGAAGGCCGGAGCCCATGAACAATCTGGGACGGTCCGGCGCGTCGATCCCGGCCGCCGCCGGCTTCCAGCCGAACGACAGCGCGACGATGCCGCCGAACACCTCCTTGTGCTTGAGCCCGGTCGAGAGCGCCCAGGCCGCGCCGTCCGAGAAACCGGCGATCAGACGATCTTCGGGCCGCGTCGCGGGTGCGTATTTGGCCTCGACCAGCGGCAGCACTTCGTTCAGGACGAAATCGGCATGCTCGGCATAGCGCGGCACCGAGCGTCCGGGCAGGTATTCGCGGGCGCGTTCGCCGCCCTCGCCCGGCCACAGGCCGACGACGATCAGCGGACGGATCCGGCCGGAGACGATTGCGGCTTCGATCGCCGAGGCGAAAACCGGAACCGCGAAGCCGTCGGCCAGATAGAGGACCGGGTAGCGTTGCGTCTTGTCGTAGTGCGGCGGCAGATAAAGCGTCAGCTTGCGCGTCACGTTCAAGGCGCGGCTGGGCAGCATCTCCACGACGAGCTGACCGGCGAGCGGTTCGGACACCGGCGGGCGCGGCGCCAACGTGCCGTAATAGACGAGCGGATCGAGCGCCGGCGGCGACAGCTGGATGTCGATGACGGCACGGTCGAGCGCGAACACTCTGACCGTCAGCGTCCACAGATCGCTGCCGTCGATGCGGGTCAGCGGCGCGACGATGGAGCAGCACAGCTGCACCGGTCCTTGGGCGCGGCGCGCGATCACGGTGAGCGCATCGCCCTCGCCGAACACGGCGGCATCGCGCCCGTTCAGCCGCGCCGCGGCTTCGGCGGCGCTCCAGCTCTTGTCGGCCAGGCAGACGGGATCGCGCGGCGTCGGCGCGGTGCAGGCGCGGGGGATGGTATAGCGGTTGGGCGTGACGGCGGGGGACGGGCCGGCGGTGAGAGCGAGCCCAAGGCACGCCGCGACGCCAAGAACAACGCTTCTCATGCCCAAATGCCGACCCATGCTGGCGAACCCGGCAGGACTCGAACCTGCGACCTGCTGCTTAGAAGGCAGCTGCTCTATCCAGCTGAGCTACGGGTCCAGTCGCTCAAACGTAGCACGATTCAATGCGACCACGGTTCCTTGCGGTCGACTCTGAAATTGTCGGAGTAGGCCTTGGCCT
>CAYXMO010000100.1:0-9688 GCA_964465935.1 uncultured Rhizobium sp. | reverse complement strand
GATGGCGATGTCTTCCAGCATGGCCTTGCGGCGGTCGCCGAAGCCCGGCGCCTTCACCGCCGCGACTTTCAACCCGCCGCGCAGCTTGTTGACCACCAGGGTCGCCAGCGCCTCGCCTTCGATCTCCTCGGCGATGATGACGAGCGGACGGCCCGACTGCACCACCGCTTCCAGGATCGGCAGCATCGGCTGCAGGCTGGTCAGCTTCTTCTCGTGGATCAGGATGTAGGGATCGTCGAGCTCGGCCACCATCTTCTCGGCGTTGGTGATGAAGTAGGGCGAGATGTAGCCGCGGTCGAACTGCATGCCTTCGACGACGTCGAGCTCGGTGGCCAGGCTCTTGGCTTCCTCGACCGTGATCACGCCTTCATTGCCGACCTTGGCCATGGCTTCGGCGATCATCTTGCCGACTTCATGGTCGCCGTTGGCCGAAATCGTGCCGACCTGGCCGATTTCCTCGTTCGACTTGACCTTCTTGGAGCGCTTCTTGAGGTCGGCGACGACGATCTCGACCGCCTTCTCGATGCCGCGCTTGAGATCCATCGGGTTCATCCCGGCGCTGACCGCCTTGGAGCCCTCGCGCACGATGGCGCGGGCGAGCACTGTGGCGGTCGTCGTGCCGTCGCCGGCCGCGTCGTTGGTCTTCGACGCCACTTCGCGCACCATCTGGGCGCCCATGTTCTCGAACTTGTCGCCGAGCTCGATCTCCTTGGCCACCGTCACGCCGTCCTTGGTCGTGCGCGGGGCGCCGAAGCTCTTCTCGATCACGACGTTGCGGCCCTTGGGGCCCAGCGTCACCTGTACGGCGTCGGCGAGGATGTCGACGCCGCGGAGCAGACGCTCACGCGCGTCGGCGCCGAATTTTACGTCCTTGGCTGCCATTGTGTTTGTTCTCCTGGATGTTCTGCGTTCTGTTCTGCGGGAAGCGAATGGCGAGTAGCGAGTGGCGAACAGGAACCCTATTCGCCATTGGCTATTCGCTACTCGCTATTTCTTCTTGCGGCCTTCGAGGATGCCCATGATGTCGGACTCCTTCATGATCAGAAGGTCCTCGCCTTCGACCTTCACTTCGGTGCCCGACCACTTGCCGAACAGCACGAAATCGCCGGCCTTCACTTCGGGAACGACGCGCTTGCCGTGCTCGTCCAGGGCGCCGGGGCCGACCGAGATGACTTCGCCTTCCTGCGGCTTTTCCTGCGCGGTCTCGGGGATGATGATCCCGCCGGCGGTCTTCTGCTCTTCCTTCACGCGGCGGACGACCACGCGGTCGCCAAGCGGACGAAACTTCATGGGTAGTGCTCCCTAAGGATTTGAATTTACGTCGAATTCGTCTGTAGCAGCACTCAGCAAGCTGGAGTGCCAAGACTACGCAGGCGGGTATTTAGGACTGCAAGCCGGCACCGTCAAGGGCGGGCAGGCGTCAGTCTTGCGAGGCGTCTACCATCACGCGCACGATTTCGACGACGGCGCGGCGCCGGTCCGGGTCGGCGAGCTTGGGGAACAGACCGACCAGCACTTCGCCTTCCTCGGTCGCGATCATCCGTTCGTAGTCCACCCAGGAGGCGACAGCGGGACGGCCCGGCCCCGCCAGGGGCATGCCGTCGAAGAAAGACGAAACAGGCACCGACAGAAATGCCGCGATTCGAAAGATTTTTGCCGCTGCCAGCGGGGCCAGCCCGCGCTCGTAGTGCTGCAATTCGCGAAGCGACATCCCAACTTCGGAGGCCATGGCGTGTTGTGATACGCGCAACGCCATCCGCCGCATGCGGATGCGCGAGCCGACATAGCGGTCAACCGCGCTGGTGCTGACAGGTTGCCCCATGATTATTCCACTGCCCGGGGACGCAATCCGATACATCCTGTGTAGCTCGGTACGGTGCTCGAAGCAACCGTTGCGGTGTGAGCAAACATCGCGACTTGGTGACTCTGGGAATGACCGTCCGTCGCTTGAGAGAGGCGAGGGGACTGACTCAAAAGCAGTTGGCCGAACTTTCCAGCCTCCATGAGGACTATATTGGTGGAATTGAACGCGGCGATCTCAACGTCGGTGTGACGGCGATTTTTCAGCTGGCGGACGCCCTCGGCGTTGCGGCCAGCGAATTCGTGAAGGGCATCCGTTAGGTTGGCATGGCAAGAAAAAATCGCACCAAACAAGCTCTTGAAGACCTTGAGGCTCTTGCGCGCGAAATCCGCCGCCATAGAGACCGACAGGACATCAGCCAGGAAGAATTGGCCGACCGCGCTGGCCTGCATCGCAACTACATCGGATTTGTCGAACGCACGGAGAACGATCCGTCTATGACGAAGCTGTTCCAGATCGCACATGGTTTGGGTCTCTCGCCTGCCGAACTCCTGAGCGGAATCCGGCCTACCTCGAATACGAAACGCAAATGACCGCCCAGCAAGACCTTCGGGCGCTGGGGCGGGAAATACGTCGCCACCGCAAGGCTAGAAAGTTCAGCCAAGAAAAGTTGGCTGAACTGACCGATCTCAGCACCAACTATATCGGCTTCATCGAGCGCGCGGAGCGAAGCGCCAAGCTAGAGACCATATTCAGCATTTCTCGCGCCCTCGGCCTGCATCCGTCGGAGTTATTGCGCGACATGCGCTGGCCGTCGCGCTGATAGGACTGCTGCAAAACTCAATCGAGCGTGATATTTTCCGTAGACGGGGGCATCACCGACAGGAGATCGCCATGAGCTGGTTCGACAATCTGCACGCCAACCTGCACGACATCGCCAACAAGGCCGGCCTGACGCCGGAGAAGCTCAAAGGCGTCGCCGACACGCTGAACAAGGAACTGGCCAAGCTGCCCGATCACGCCAAGGCGCTCAAAGCCACCGCCGAGCAGCACGGCATCGAAGTCGGCAAGATCCAGGAAGCGCTGAGCCATGCCGGCGCCGAACTGTCGAAGGGTGCCGACCAGGTCGCCGGCCAGGTCTTCAACAAGAAGCCGCCTGCCGCCTAGGCATGTCGGGCAACTCCGGCGCCGCCACGCGAAACAAAATTATTTTCGCGCAGCTCGGTTTTGCGAAAAACCCAGGCGCGGCGCCGAAAAATTATTTTCGAGATGCCCTTGAACCGAGTCGGTCCAAACACCAATTCACCCACATCCCCACAAGTGCGAGCCGGCCCACGCAGCGGATTTCCCGCCGCGCGCGCCGCTGCGCCAACGAAAGGACTGCCGATGATTTGAACCACCCGCCAGCGATGAAAAACCCCTCCGCAACGCCAACTCGAATTGCGTCCGAAACGACCCGCGAAATCGCGTTTCGCGCACTCGCCGCTCGGCGGGGGCAGCGCGATGTGGAGGCGACAAGCGTGAAGGTCTAGAATAGCACCGGCATGCGCACCCGCTTTAACCTCGAGGACGGACGCTCGCTGCTGCGCGCCGGCGTCGCCTATGCCGGCAGCGACGGGCGCGGGCTTGTCGCGTCGATCGCGCTGCACGGAGCGTTCGCGCTGCTCGTGCTGCTGCTCATCCTGCGCGGCGTGATCCCGCCGCGTCCCATCCCGCCGTCGCGTTTCGTGCCGGTCGAGATCGTCCGAATCGGCGAGGAGACCACGTCGCCGCCCGAACCTCTGAAGGCGAGAATCCCGCAGCCGGTGACGCCACGCGCCGCGCCGCACGAACCGGCCGCCGCCAATCGTCCGCAAGGCACGTCGCCCAGCGCGATAAAGCCGGTGGACGATCTGGAAACGCGCCTGCGCGCGCTGGCCCATCTGCGCCAGCCTGAGAGCAATCTGAAACCGCTCGACACGCCGAGCGCCGCCGACACGCCGGCGACGAGCAACGACGCGGCGCCCGGCGCCATCGCGGCCTATGCGGTGCGCGATCTCATCCGCGCCCAGGTGTTGCGCAAATGGACGTTCAACGCGACCGAGCTGGGCCGCAGCAGCTTCGTCGTCGGCCTGCGCATCGAGGTCCTGCGCAACGGCCGCGTCGTCAAGGCCGAGATTCTGGACCGCGAGCGCTACACCCGCGACGCGCTCTACCGCGATATCGCGCTCAGCGCCCGCAACGCGGTGCTGCTGTCGTCGCCGCTGACCTTGCCGGCCGGCGCGATCGACTATTCGATGGACGTGACGTTGAACCTCAACCCGCGCGATACGCTGCGCTAAGTGTGGTGTCGCGCAGCTTCTTGGCCGGCGCGAAGCCTTCCATGCCGTGCTGCCACTGGAAGCCGACGACGAGGCCTTTAATCGGCTGGATCAGCGCCAGCGACAGCGCCGCCGTGAGCGGCAGCCAGAGCAAGGCATGGACCCAAAGCGGCGGCGCATAGGCGGCCTCGACCGCCAGCACCATCGCGACCACCAGATGGCCGACGATCACGATAACCAGGTAGGCGGGAAAATCGTCGGCGCGGTGATGATGCAATTCTTCGCCGCAAGCCGGGCAACGGTCGGCGACTTTGAGGAAAGCGCGGAACAGGCGGCCTTCGCCGCACTGCGGACAGCGCCCGAAAAACCCGCGCACCGCCGGCTTGGCGAGGAAAGACTGCAAACGCTGTTGCAACCCGTTCATGGCGAAAGAGGTAGTCCCCGCCCGCTTAAGGAACAATGGCCGCGGCGCGCATGCCGCACGGTGGGATGTCGCAGCGTCTCGCGGGTTGTTTCACTTTGCTACGGCAGCGATCGCGCCACGCGAAATCCGGCGAGGCTCGAATAGTCGTACTCGCCCTTCACCGCCGGGGCGCCGCTGCGCGCCGCGGCACGCACGAACACCGGCACGTTGTCCCACGAGCCGCCGCGCAGCACATGTCGCGCGCAATCGCCGTTGCCGCCGCCGAGCCAGGCGCCGCCGTCGCGCGGCGCGCCTTGATAGCTCGGATGCCAGCAATCCGCCGTCCACTGCCAGGCATTGCCCAGCATGCCGAACAGTCCGAACGGATTGGCGGCGAAGGCGTCGACGTCCGACAGCACCCGTGCGTCGAACGCGCTGCCGCAGCCGTTGCAATTGGCGTTGCCGGTCCCCAGCGCGTCGCCCCACCAGCGCGACGTGGTGGTGCCGCCGCGCGCCGCGTACTCCCATTCGGCTTCGGTGGGCAGGCGGTAAGGACCGTCGCGTTGTGTAATGCTCGGCCGCTCTTTTCGCACCGTCGTATTGAGCCATGCGATATAAGCCTGCGCGTCCTTCCACTGCAGGCACACCGCCGGCCATTGCGGCGGATAGGCCCCGGCCGGCGCGCGCGCCTGGCCATTCGGATTGAGGTGCCAGCGCAGGCCGAGCAATTCGTTGCACGCCGCCGGCTTGTAGTGCGTCGCTTCCAGAAAGGCGAGAAACTGCGCCGCCGTCACATCGTACTTGGCCAGCGCGAAGGCCCGCACCGAAACCGCATGCAGCGGTCCTTCATTGTCGAAATGCCCGGCCTCGCTCGCCGGGCTGCCCATGACGAAGCTGCCGGCCGGGATGCCGACCATCACCGGGCAATCGGTGCATTCCTGGAATTCGCGCTCCTTGTGCTCCTCGGCGCGGCTCGGCGCGAACAGCGCGAACGCGAGCAGCGGCAGAAGCAACAGAAGGCGTCTCACCGCCGCGATATCTGAAAGCATGACCAAGCGTAAATTTGCGCTCGCCGGCTGGCAAGCCGTGCGGTCACGGTGACGCAAAGGTGAAGCGCATGTTGTACCCCTTCACATTCGCCGCCAGAGTGACGCTCCGCTATTCTTAAAAGGTTTCCATGTCCATTCCCGAAAGCTTCCGCCCGTTCCGTTTTTCGACCGGTTTCATCGAAGCCATCGGTCCGCTCTACGGCAAGTGGGACGGCGAAAAGCTGCTGATGGGCTTTCGCGTCGAGATGCGGCACTGCAATCCCGGCCAGGTCGCGCATGGCGGCATGCTGGCGACCTTCGCCGACATGTTCATCCCGATCGCCGCGCGGATGCAGAGCAAGGCCGATGTCGGCTTCGCCCCCACCGTGAGCCTCAATCTGGACTTCATCGCGCCCGCCCGGATCGGCGCCTGGGTCGAAGGCACCGCGCAATTCCTGCGCGCCGGCAAAAGCCTGTTCTTCGCCCAGGGCTTGGCGACCGCCGACGGCGTCCTGTGTCTGCGCGCCAGCGCGATCTTCAAGGTCACGGCGCCGATGGGCAGCGTGCCGACGCCGGAAGCGATGTTCGGCGACGCCTGAGCGCGCTATCCTCGCCGCCGGCAGCTCAAGGAGGAATCGGCCATGGGATTGTTTGACGCGCTGACCGGCACCAAGAAGCCGAAATCCGGCACCCCGGTGAAGCCTTTGGCCGACGTGACGGCGGCGCTGCTGGCGGTCAACCGCGACACCGCGCCGTTCCAGGTCCGCGACGCGGCGCCGGATGAGAAATGCGACCTCGTCGTCGAATGGCGCATCGTCGACGCCAAATGGTACGAGATTTTCGCCAAGGCCGGCCTCAAAAGCGTCTTCAAGATTTTCCTGAAATTCGACGACGCCAAGAAGGAAGTCCGCGCCGTCGACCAGGAATGGACGGTGGAATGGCGCGCCGGCATTCCCGCGCTCAGCATCGCGGCCAGCGCTTTCCGCGGCCAGAAGGCGGAAATCTCGTTCGGCACCGCCTACGCCTTCACCGAGAAGCTCAGCTACGGTCAGGTCTACAACTACAAATTCTCGACGGTGGAGATGAAGACACCGGTGCAAGACGCGATCACGGGCGCCGGCTGGACGTACCGCGCCGTTTCGTTCGGAAAGCTCTGAGTGGGCGTTCGTGCGCCAACCAAGGTCATCCGCAGCTGGACGACCGACACGCGGCGCTGGGCCGGGTACAAGCCGCGGGCCGGCGACATCGTCGTCGCCACGCCGGCCAAATGCGGCACGACCTGGACGATCCAGATCGCCAATCTGCTGGTCGAGCAGTCGCCCGAGCCGAAACCGATCTGGGCGTTGTCGCCCTGGCTCGACGTGCGCGACCATCCGGTGGAAAAGATGCTTGATACACTGGAAGCGCAGACGCGGCGCCGCGTGATCAAGACCCATACGCCGTCCGATGCGATGCCGCTGTATGACGAGGTTCGCTACATCCACGTCGCGCGCGACGGCCGCGATGCCTTCATGTCCTGGCACAACCACGTGCGCGGCTACACGCCGGCGGTGCTGGCGTCCATGGACGCGGTCGGCGCCGGCGACGACACCATCGCGCGGCCCTATCCGCGCCCGCCGGACAGCATCCACGATTTCTTCGGGACCTGGATGACGGAGGGCGAAGGCGCCCGCCTCGCCGACGACATGCCGGCGGCCCGCTATTTCGACATCGAGCGCAGCTTCTGGCGCGACCGCCACTGGCCCAATGTCCTGCTGGTCCATTACAACGACCTCAAATCCGATCTCGACGCCGAGATGCGGCGCATCTCCGCGTTCCTGGACATCGCGGTGGACGAAGCGATCTGGCCGTCGCTGGTCGACGCCGCGCGCTTCGAAACCATGCGCGAGCAGGGCGCCACGCTGATGCCGCGCGCCGGCACCACCTGGGACAAGGGCCATGAGACCTTCTTCAACGCCGGCACCAATGCGCGCTGGCAAGGCGTGCTGACAGGATCGGACATTGCCCTGTATGAAGATCGTGTGCGCCGCGAAGTATCGACCGCGCTCGGCCGCTGGCTCGCCGGCGGGCGGCACGCAGCAGGCGACCCGCGCCGAACGGAGGACTAAAGCCATGGCGTTCACCGGCTTTCCGAAAGACTTCTTCGCTTTCTTCAAGGAATTGAAGGCCCATAACGAGCGCCCCTGGTTCGAGGACAACAAGACGCGTTTCCGCGACAGCGTGCAGGCGCCGATGTCGGAATTCATCGAGGCGATGCGGCCGCGTCTGGCGAAGATTTCGAAGAACTTCGTCGCCGATCCGCGTCCCAATGGCGGCTCGATGTTCCGCATCTATCGCGATGTGCGCTTCTCCAAGGACAAGCGGCCCTACAAGGAAAACGCCGGCTGCCAGTTCCGCTACGCCGGGGCCAAGGACATCCACGCGCCGAGCTTCTACATGCACTTCGCCGCCAACGAGGTGTTCTATGGCGGCGGCATCTACATGCCCGATCCGCCGGCGCTGGGCAAAATCCGCGACGCCATCGTGGCGCAGCCGGCGAAATGGAAAGCGATCAAGGGGGACAAGACCTTCGTGAAGTTGTTCGGCGATCTGGGCACCGACCACACCCTCGCGCGGCCGCCGCGCGGCTACGATCCCGGCCATCCCCTGATCGAAGACATCAAGAAGAAGTCGTTCTTCGCGATCCATGAATCGGGCGTGACATCCGCGCAGACCGCCAAATTCGCCGACGAGGTGACCGAAGCGTTCAAGGCGGCGGTCCCGCTGATGAAGTTCCTCTGCGCGGCGCAAGGCGTGAAGTTCTAACCCCGCCGCGCCATGTAGAGCGAGGTGCACATGTTGCGCTCGACCCGGCCGCCGAAGTCGTGCTCGGCAATCTGCGCCAGACCGTCCAGCAAGCGCTCACGGGCGTCGGCGGGCAGCGCACTGAACTGTGAATAGGTGGCGTAGAGCGCGCGCATCTGCGCCGTCGTCAGCGCCAGTGTCCACTTCTGGATTTCGAATTCCACTTGGTCGAACGCGTCCACCGCGGCGATGTCGGCCAGCCGCGCCGCGCTGTCGAGTGCGAACGGATATTGCCCAGGGCTGCGGTCTGCGCCGTTCAACAATGTGTTGGTCGCCTCATGGAACGCATCCTGCCGATCCGGATCGCCGAACACGTTCCACCAAGCCGCCCACCAGCCTTGGCGGCGCAAGCTACGCGCGATCTTGGCCAGCGCGGTCCGCTGGTCCATCCAATGAAAGGAGGTCGCCGCCGTGCCGAGGTCGAACACTGCCGGCTCCAGCATCGCGTCCTCGAATGCGGCGTTCAGCACGGTCAGGGCAGGCGCCGCGAACTTGGCGCGCAAATAGGCCGCAAGCCGCGCGTCCGGCTCGACTGCCGTCAGCGGATTGGCACCAGCCGTCAGCAGCGCTGCCGTCGCCTGCCCGGTCCCAGGCCCGATCTCGAAGGCGCATGTGCCCGGTTTCAGCCCACCCGTGTCGGCAAGCCGCTCGAACACCCAATCGGGATAGCCGGGGCGCGCGGCGTCGTAATTGGCAGCATCGGCGCCGAACGCGCCGCGGCCTTCTTCCGGTGTCAGGTCGCGCAAGATGCTTGTCATGGCTTCGCCGCGGAGCATTATCGCCGCCGGACACTAGCACAGCGACGCCCCATGACCGATGCGCCCCCTCTGCCGCAGCCGATTTCCAACCGCGATCCCAACGGGCGCTGGACCTTCATCCGCGACGTCGCCGTGTTCGAGTTCAAGCTCGCGCTCAACAACCTGCACAATTTCTTCCAGATACCGCTGACGCTGGCGGTCGCCGTGTTCGACCTCGTCGCCGGCGGCAAGACGGAGGGCGAGCGCTTCTACAAGCTGGTCGAGATGGGCCGCACCATCGACGATTCCATCGACATCTATTCGATCGTCGCGCACCGCGAGCGCAGCCTCAATCGCGACTTCACGGTCGACGCCGTGCTCAAGCGTCTCGAAGACGTGATCGTCAAGGAGTACGAGAAGGGCGGCACCGCCGCCAGCGTACGCTCGGCCCTCGACCGCGCCATCGACGAGATGCAGTCGCGCACCGGCGAGCATCTGGGCAAGGCGGGCGACGCGGTGAAGACCGCCGCCGACAAGCTGCACGAGAAGATGCAGAAGATGGGCGGCGACGCGCC
>CAYXMO010000099.1:0-9782 GCA_964465935.1 uncultured Rhizobium sp. | reverse complement strand
GCCGACGGCTTCAAGACGCGCTTCCAGAAGACCTTCACCGCCGGCTCGGTGCTCGACACCAAGAAGGCGACCTATGGCCTGCAGGTCTCGCCCGGCGCCAATGAAACGATCTCGCTCTCCGCCGACGCGGCGCCGTCGCTCTACCTCGCCGGCACCGCCGGCCGCGCCACCGACACCACCACGACGACCAACAACAAGACCACCGGACAAGCCGCCGACCAGCAAGGCCGCCTGATCAAGCTCTCCGGCCTCGACAGCGACCCCAGCGGCACCTTCAACGTTAGTGCCAAGCCTGCCAACGGCACCACGACGGCGCAGGGCACCGTGGTCGATGCCAGCGGCAACGTCTATGTCGTAGGCAACGCCACCGGCGATTTCGGCAACCAGCTCAATCAAGGCGCGCAGGACGCGTATCTGACGAAATACGATTCGGCGGGCAATGTGCTGTGGACGCGGATGTTGGGCAGCACCGGCACCGCGAACGGCTATGGCTTGTCGCTCGATCCCACCGGCGGCGTGGTGATCGCAGGCTCGACCACCGGCCAAATTCAAAGCGGATCGGTCACCAACGGCAACACCGACACTTTCGTCGCCAAATACGACACCAACGGCAATCAAAGCTGGGTCAAGCAGCTGCAGACGCTGAGCCAGAACCAGGCGGCGGCGGTCAGCGTCGATGCCTCGGGCAACGTCTTCATCGGCGGCCAGGTCACCGGCGTGATCGGCGCCGGCCAGACCAAGGCCGGCGGCGCCGACGCCTATCTCGCCAAGCTCGATAACAAGGGCAAGCTGGTCTACGAAAAGCAGTTCGGCACCACCGCCGGCGACACGGTGGCCGCGACCGCGACGGCGGCCGACGGCAGCCTCTATGTCGCCAGCGTGCAGAACGGCCACGCCATCGTCAGCAAATACGCGGGCGGCGACGCCACCGCGGCGCCGGTGTGGACCTCCGATCTGGGCGATCTGCAGAACGGCGGCAGCATCGGCGGCCTCGCCGTCTCGGGCGGCGAAGTCTACGTCGCCGGCGCGACGCAGAACGCCAATCTCACCGCCGGCGGCGCCGCGAGCATCGCCAGCGCCAGCTCCGGCGGCAGCGACGCCTTCGTGTTTCACCTGACCGATCAGGGCAGCAGCGTCGATCCGGCGGCCGTCACCTATGTCGGCACCGGCGCCAACGACAAGGCCGGCGGCGTCGCCGTCGCGAGCGACGGCACGGTGTATCTCACCGGCTCGACGTTCGGCACCTTCGCCGGCCAGAGCCGCAGCATCGACGGCGTCAGCAACATGTTCGTCAGCCAGCTGGCGAGCGGCGGCGGCGTCGCCTGGACCAAGCAGTATGGCGGCCTCGACGGCATCTCGTCGGGCAGCGGCATCGCGATCGACGAGTCCGGCTCCAGCGTGCTCGACGCGCTCGGCCTGCCGCGTGGGGTCATCAATCCCAACCAGACGGTGGATCTGGCCGCCAACACCACGCTGCGCGCCGGCGACAGCTTCCAGATCCGGTTCACCGGCACCGCCGCGCGCACCGCCACCATCACGATCGAGAGGGGCGAAACGCTGCAATCGCTCGCCACCAAGATCAACATCCAGATGCAGACCTACGGCAAGGCGTCGGTGAACTACACCGGCGGCGCGGCGGGGCTGAAGATCGCGGTCAATCCCGGCGTGACGCTGAGCCTGGCCGCGGGGCCGAAGGATTTCGACGCCCTGGCGCGGCTGGGCGTTCCCGCCGGCACGCTGAGCGCGCCGTCGACCGCCAAAACGGCCACGACGTCGTCGGCCAGTTCGACGGCAGCGACGCAGGCGTTCGGTCTGGGATTGTCGTCGTCCCTGGACATCTCGACCAAGGTCGGTGCCGACGTCGCGCGCGGGGGGCTGCTGGGCGTGCTGTCGGCGCTCCAGACGGCGTATCAGAAAACCAACACGCCGGCGGCGCCGGCGACGGGTCCGGGGATCACCGGCGGAACGGTGTCGCCGTATCTGCAGCAGCAGACCGCGAACGCGCAGCTGGCGCTGAATTTCCTGGCGTAGAGAGTGTGCGTGCTTCGAGGCTTCGCTTCGCGAAGCACCTCAGCCTGACGAGATTTGCGCAAGCTTCCAATTCATCAGTCGCGTCATCCTGAGGCGCGAGCGAAGCGAGCCTCGAAGGGTCGGTAGCGACAGCGTACAGACGCGTAGCTCGAACAGCTACACCACGCTGTTGAACACCATCGCCTGGGCCGGCTTGCCGTAGGCGGCGGCGCGGGGGTTGTAGGTGCGGGTCGGTGCGGCCTGGCGGTCGACCTCGGCGGAGATCGCCTTGATCATGCCTTCCGACGCATTGCGCACGCGGGTCAGCATGCGGGCGTGCAGCTGCAGCAGCTCGCGGAATTTCCGCGTGACCTCGGCGAAGCGCGAACGCAGCGGCGCCGGCGCGGTCTTGGCGGCTTCGGCGTTCAGGCCCTGGGCCTCGCGGGCATAGAGCGCGGTGAGCTTCTGGACTTCCGGATCGGTTGTGCGCAGCGCCTGCGGCTTGCCGGCCTTCAGCGCCGCGATGTCGCCTTCGATCGCTTCGATCAGGCGCTCGGCGAGCTTGACCAGGGTCTCGATCTTCTGGGTGGCGGGCTGGCTCAATGCACGCCCTCCTGGTGTTTCAGGAGTTCGCGCGTCACCGCCGCCGACAGGCCGAAGCCGCCCTGCGACGCGATCTGCTTGCCGTATTCGTCCATCATGAGCGAGCGGAACATTTCTTCGCCCTGGCCGCCGCCGAACGGGCCGTCGCTGGAGATGCCGCTGAACATCTCGCCCAGGAACTGGGTGATGAAGACGCCTTCGAACTGCTCGGCGGTCTTCTTGGCCAGCGCCGGATCGGTGGTGCTGGCGGGCGCGGCCGGCAATGCCGAGCGCAGCGCCGTCATCGCCACGGTGGAGTCGAGGGCGGCGGTCATCCGATCACCTGGATGTCGGCCTGCAGCGCGCCGGCGGCCTTGATCGCCTGCAGGATCGAGATGATGTCGCGCGGGCCGACGCCCAGCGCGTTGAGGCCGTCGACGAGGCTCTGCAGCGACACGCCCTCATGCAGCACGGCCATCTTGTTGCCCTTGCTGTCGTCGACCGAGATCTGGGTGCGCGGCACGGTCGTGGTCGTGCCGGTGTTGGAGAAGGGCTGCGGCTGGCTCACCTGCGGCGTCTCGGTGACGCGGATGGTGAGGTTGCCCTGGGCGATGGCGACGGTGGAGATGCGCACATCGGCGCCCATCACGATCACGCCGGACTGCTCGTCGATCACGACGCGCGCGGCGTCGTCGGGATCGACTTTCACCTGTTCGAGATCGGTGAGCAGGCCCATGACGCCCTTGGGGTAGCCGTCCGGCACGGTGAGGCGCACGGTCGAGGGATCGGTGGCTTCGGCGACGCTGCCGCCGAGATAGGCGTTGACGGCGCTGGCGATGCGCGAGGCGGTGGTAAGGTCGGGGTTGCGCAGCGACAGGCGCAGGCTGCGCTCGCTGGCGAGATTGAACGGGATTTCGCGCTCGACGATGGCGCCATTGGCGATGCGGCCGGCGGTGGGCACGCCGCGCGTCACGCTGGCAGCGTCGCCAGATGCCGTAAAGCCGCCGATCGCGACCGGGCCCTGGCCGACGGCGTAGATTTGTCCATCGGCGCCGAACATCGAGGTGACGAGAAGGGTGCCGCCCTGCAGGCTCTTGGCGTCGCCCAGCGCGCTGACCGAGATGTCGATGCGGGTGCCTTGCGCCGCGAAGGCGGGCAGGTTCGCCGTCACCATCACGGCGGCGACGTTCTTGGTCTGCATCGTGGTGCCGCGGGTGTTGACGCCCAGGCGTTCGAGCATGGTCTGCAGGCTCTGCTGCGTGAACGGCGCGTTCTTGAGGCTGTCGCCCGAGCCGTTGAGGCCGACCACCAGGCCGTAGCCGACCAGCATGTTGTCGCGGATGCCTTCGATCTCGACGAGGTCCTTGACGCGGGAGAACGCGAGGGCCGGCGCCGCCGGCATGACGGCCAGGGTGGCGCCCAGGAAGGCGGCGAGGAGGCGGGTATAGAGTGCGCGGCGCATGAGGCTGTTCTGCTCTCTGGCATTTATCCGCGTTCCTTCTTGCGAGGATCGTGCCGCGGCTGACGGATAAATGCCGTAATGAAAACAGTTACTTAATGAACGTTGGGTGCTGGCCGGCTGGAGCGGCGGCAGTCTTTGCCGGGTCGAAAACGGTGCTCGGGTGGCGCGGTTGGACTTCGCGCGTGTCGCTTCCTATTTTCGCTACATCCTGCGTCGCCCTAGGAAATTCGTATGCCGATTCCCTCTTCGCCCGCTCGTCCGCGCCCGGCGGTGCTGTGCATCCTGGACGGCTGGGGCTGGCGGCCGGAGGTGGTGGACAACGCCATCGCCGAAGCCACGACGCCGAATTATCTGAGGATGCTGGCCGACTCGCCGCATGCGCTGCTCGCGACCTCGGGGCGCGCGGTGGGGCTGCCGACCGGCCAGATGGGCAATTCCGAGGTCGGGCACATGAACATCGGCGCCGGGCGCGTCGTGGCGCAGGACCTGCCGCGCATCGACCTGGCGATCGAGGACGGCACGCTCGCGTCGCGCCCGGCGCTGCTCGAACTGATTGCCAAGGCGCGCGGCGGCGCGGTGCATGTCATGGGCTTGCTCTCGCCCGGCGGTGTGCACAGCCACCAGGATCACATCACGGCGCTGGTGAAGGCGCTGGCGGCGGCGGGATTGCCGGCGTTCGTGCATGCGTTCCTGGACGGGCGCGATGTGCCGCCGAAGAGCGCTTTGGGCTTTCTCGATATGTTCGAGAAATCCATCGCCGGTCTGGCCGGCGTGCGCCTCGCGACGGTATCGGGGCGCTACTACGCCATGGACCGCGACAAGCGCTGGGAACGCGTAACCAGGGCCTATGACGCGATGGTCGATGCCGACGCGCACATCGTATCGACGGCGCGCGATGCCATTGCGCAATCTTATGCGCAGGACGTCAGCGATGAGTTCGTCGTGCCTTGCGTGATCGGCGATTATGCCGGGATGTCGGACGGCGACGCGCTGCTGTTCGCCAATTTCCGCGCCGACCGGGCGCGCGAGATTTCGCTGGCGCTGCTCGATCCGGGTTTCGCCGGGTTCGCGCGCAAGCGCGTGGTGCGCTTTAGCGCCGCCGCCGGCATGACGGAATATTCCGACGAGTTGAACAAGCTGATGGCGGCATTGTTCCCCGCCGAGAACGTCACCGGCACGCTGGGCGAGCTGATCGCGGCGCGCGGCCTCAAGCAATTGCGCATCGCCGAGACCGAGAAATACGCCCATGTCACCTTCTTCCTGAACGGCGGGCGCGAGACGGTGTTCGAGGGCGAGGACCGCATCCTGGTGCCGTCGCCCAAGGTCGCGACCTACGATCACAAGCCGGAAATGAGCGCGCTCGAAGTGATGGCGAAGCTGGAAGAGGCGATCGGCGGCGGCACATACGATCTCATCGCGGTCAACTTCGCCAATCCCGACATGGTCGGCCACACCGGTATCATGGATGCCGCGATCAAGGCGGTGGACACGATCGACATCTGCCTCGGGCGGTTGCGCGCCGCGGTGGAGAAGGCCGGCGGCGTCCTCTTGGTCACCGCCGATCATGGCAACATCGAGCTGATGAAGGACCAGGTGACGCACGAGCCGCACACCGCGCATACGACGCTGGATGTGCCGATCATCGCGGTGAATGCGCGCCCGGGGATCGCGCTCGCCAATGGCCGCCTCGCCGACGTCGCGCCGACGCTGCTCGACCTGATGGGCATTCCCAAGACGCCGCAGATGACCGGCCATTCGCTGGTCGAACCGGCAACAGCGGAGAGCGCCGCCTGACCAAGCCGCGACATCCTCTGCTTGCCGGTGCTGCCATCGTCTGCGCCTTGTTCCTGACGGCTGCGAAGAAACCGGTTCATCGGGGGCCGCAAGACAAGCCGGTTGCACATGTAGAGCACGCGGCGCCGCCGCCGGCAGTCGAAACTCTGCCCGATCTTGGCCATGCTCTGCCGGCGCAGGATGCGGCGCATCTGCCGCCGACAGCGGACCAGTACAAGCGGCTCAAAGGCGATCTGGCGCGCGGCAAGCCGGTGGTCGACTCGGCCAAGGCGCGCAGCGATGCGCTCAAGGCGCAGGCCGCGGCGCTGCGCAAGAAACTCGTGACCACCGCCGAGCGCGTGCAGACGCTGGAGCGGCAGAAGATCGTGCTCGATGCGCTTATCGCGCGACTCGCGAAAGAAGATGCCAAGCTCTCGGCTGGCTTCGCGCGCGACCGCATCCAGGTGGCGCGGCTGCTCGCGGTGATCGAACGGCTGCAGCACGACACGCCGCCGGCGCTGGCGCTCAGGCCCGACGATGCGCTGGGCGCGGCGCGCGGCGCGATGCTGGTCGGCGCCTCGCTGCCCGACGTCTACGGCAAGGCAGCGGCGCTGGCGCGGCGCATTACGGCTTTGCAACGCAATCGCGCCGATCTCGTCGCGCGCCGCGCCGAAGGCGTGCGCAACGCCGCCGCGCTCACCCAGGCGCGCGTCGAACTGCATCAACTTCTCGCGATCAAGGACGCCCAGGCGGTGCTGGCGGACGCGACCTACAGCGCGCTCAGGGCGCGGCTGACCGCGATCGCGGGCGAGGCGGCCAATCTTGAGGTTCTGTTAGCCAAGGTTGCGCAACTGCGCGCCCATCCGGCGCAGCAGAACGTCGTGGTGGTCACGGCGCAGAATGCCGCAAACGGCGGGCGGCGTGGCGCCCTGCTGCAGCCGGTGGTGGGAACCCTGGTTGCAGGACACGGCCCGGGGGTCAGCTTTTCCGCCGCCGCCGGGGCCCAAGTGGTCGCACCGGCCGATTGCGAGGTGCTTTTCGCGGGTCCTTACCATAAGAACGGCCAAGTCTTGATCCTGGAAGTCACGGCTGGGTACGATCTGGTGCTGGCGGGACTGGATAAAATCACGGTCAAGCCGGGCGACCAGGTGCTGGCCGGCGAGCCTGTCGGCGTCATGCCACCGGGCATGTCCTTAGTGGGAAATGCGCCCCAAATGGGCCAGAATGCCGAACTGTACTTCGAACTGCGTCAAGACGGACGAGCGATCAGTCCCGCCCCTCAACTGGGCCTCGACTTAAGGAAGGCAAACAGATCATGAAACGGTATGCATTCGTCGGCCTCGGCATGGCGGTCGGCTTCGTCGCGGCGCTCGGCATCCTGCCCGCGGCCCACGGCGCCAACGACATGAATGCCTATCGCCAGCTCGACCTCTTCAGCGACGCCTTCGAGGCGGTGCGCGCCAAATATGTCCGCCCGGTCGACGACAGCGAGCTGATCAACGCCGCGATCGACGGCATGGTCTCCAGCCTGGACCCGCATTCCAGCTACATGGACGCCAAGGCGTTCGCCGACATGCAGATCCAGACCAAGGGCTCGTTCGGCGGCATCGGCATCGAAGTGACGATGGAGAACGGCCTGGTCAAGGTGATCTCGCCGATCGACAACACTCCGGCCGACAAGGCGGGCATCAAGGCCGGCGACTACATCGCGGCGATCAACGGCGTCTCGGTCCAGGGCCTCAACCTCAACGAGGCGATCGACAAGATGCGCGGCGCGGTCGGCACCAAGATCACGCTGACCATCCTGCGCACCTCCGACAAGACCGCGCCCAAGAAGCCGTTCGACGTGACGCTGGCCCGCGCCGTCGTCGCGGTCGACGAGGTGCGCTGGCACCGCGAGGGCGATGTCGGCTACATCCGCATGCCGGGCTTCAACGAGAACACCGCCTCGGGTCTCGAATCCGCGGTACGCGACCTGAAGAAACAGATCGGCCCGGGCATCCGCGGCTATGTGCTCGATCTGCGCAACAATCCGGGCGGCCTGCTCGACCAGGCGGTGCAGGTCTCCGACGACATGCTGATTTCCGGCGAGATCGTCTCGACCCGCGGCCGCCATGCCGAGGACACCGGCCGCTACGACGCCCATCCCGGCGACATCACCGACGGCAAGCCGGTCATCGTGCTGGTCAACGCCGGCACCGCTTCGGCGTCGGAGATCGTGGCCGGCGCGCTGCAGGATCATCACCGCGCGACGATCCTGGGCATGACCTCGTTCGGCAAGGGCTCGGTGCAGACCATCCTGCCGCTCGGCGAAGGCGGCGGCGCGCTACGTCTGACCACGGCGCGCTACTACACCCCGTCCGGCCACTCGATCCAGGCCCAGGGCATCATCCCCGACATCATGGTCGCGGCCGGCAACGAAGACGACATCCCGAAGATCGCGCGGCCTTCGGAAGCCGACCTGCCGGGCCATCTCGCCGGCGAGCCGGTGGTGGCCAAGCCGAACCAGCCGATCAACCGCCCGCCGGCGACGGCGCCCAAGACCGGCGCCGACGGCAAGCCCTACGACTACCAGCTCGTCTATGCGCTGGACGTGCTGCACGGCAAGGTCACGGTGGCGTCGGCCAACGCGCCGACCGCCCACTGACGGGGCCTCAAGAGCGGGGCGGGGGCGCATGAACCGGGTGTTCCAGGTCGTGTTGGGAGCGGCGCTGGGCTTCGGCCTGGCGGCTGCCGCCTCGCACTTCGCCTATGGCGCGATTCCGTTCTTCGGCACCCAAAGTCAGCTGGCGCGTTTCGGCCTCGCCTTCGAGCGGGTGCGCGACAACTATCTGGAGAAGCCCGAGGACCGAAAGCTGGTCGAGAACGCGATCGGCGGCATGCTGACCAATCTCGACGCCCATTCGAGCTATTTCGACCCCAAGGCCTTCGAGGCGATGGAGACCAAGGCTGCCGGCGCCTATGGCGGCGTCGGTCTGGTCGTCACGGTGAAGGACGGCATCGCCAAGGTGGTGCAGCCGATCGAGCAGACACCGGCCTCGCGCGCCGGCCTGAAAACCGACGACGTGCTGGTCGCGATCGACGGCACCGCGACCAAGGGCCAGACCATCGACCAGGTCTCGGCGCGGCTGCGCGGCACCATCGGCACCGAAGTCGCGCTTACCATCGCGCGCGGCGCCGACGCGCCGTTCGACGTCAGGCTGACGCGCGAATCGATCGAGGTCGAGCGGCTGACCTTCCGCCGCGAAGGCGATGTCGGCTACATCAAGATCGTCGCTTTCTCCGACCGCACCGATCCGGATTTGCGCATGGCGGTGGCGACGCTCAAGCGCCAGATCGGTCCCTCGCTCAAAGGCTTCGTCATCGACCTGCGCAACAATGGCGGCGGCGTGCTGCAGGCCTCGATCGATGTCTCCGACGATTTCCTCAACGAAGGCGAGATCGTCTCGGTGCGCGGCCGCAGCCGCGACAATATCGAACGCTACGACGCCCGCTATGGCGACATCGCCGACGGCAAGCCGATCGTGCTGCTGGTCAATGGCGGCACCGCCTCGGCCTCGGAGATCGTCGCCGGCGCGCTGCAGGACCACCACCGCGCCACCATCCTGGGCACGCTGTCCTTCGGCAAGGGCTCGGTGCAGTCGATCCTGCCGCTCGACAACGGCGCCGGCGGCGCGCTGCACATGACGACGGCGCGCTACTACACGCCGGCCGGGCGCTCGATCCAGGTCACCGGCATCGTGCCCGATATCGTGGTCTCGGGCGGACCGGGAGCGCCGGAATATCAGCGCGAAGCCGAGCTGCCGCATCACCTGTTGGCCGAAGGGCCGGCGGCCAAGCCGCTGGGCAAAGCGATCGAGCCGGCGGCCGGCCGCGCCTATGACGACTTCCAGCTCACCATGGCGCTGGCCTTCCTGCACAAGACGCTGGCGGTGCGCAGCGCGGCGGCGCCGGA
>CAYXMO010000098.1:0-9816 GCA_964465935.1 uncultured Rhizobium sp. | reverse complement strand
CCGCCGGCGCCGACATGGCCGAACGCCGCCTCGCTCAGGATCGCCGAACAGTTCTCGGCGTTCTCCAGCTTGCGGTTGTCCATCGCCTTCATATAGCCCAAGGAGAACCGCGTCGGGATCATCAGCGTCGCGTCCTCATGCGTCGCCACCGACACCGTGCCCATCCGCGTCAGCGTGTCGGCGCCGACATAGCGCTTGCCGTTCAGCGTCCCGCCCATCGCCAGCGGCGCATAGAGTCCCGCCAGCCCGCGCCCGTTCGATACGCCGGTCGCCGAGCCGATCTCCGCCGCCCGCGCCTCGCGGGAATTGGGATCGAAGCCGCCGCCATTGAGCAGGAAGCGTCCCGTCGGCCCCATCGGGTCCTTCATCATCGCCACTGCGATGCGCGAGGTCGCCATGCTGGCGTCGGGCGGATAGGGGATCACGAGCGCGACCTTCTCCTCCTGCTCCGCCGGCAATCCCATCCAGAACTCGGCACCCAAAGGTCCCACGATCTCGTCGGCCAGGAAGCGGCCCATGCGCTTGCCCGTGGAGCGCCGCACCATCTCGCCCACGGTCCAGGCCGAGGTCACGCCGTGATAGCCGTTGCGCGTGCCCGGCTTCCAGAACGGCACTTCGGCCGCCAGCTTGGCGCACATATAGTCGTAGTCGTAATAGGCGCCTTGCTTCAGTTCCTCGCGCAGCCCCGGCACGCCGACCGAATGGTCGAGCATCATGTGCACCAGCGCCTCTTCCTTGCCGTTGCAGGCGAACTGCGGCCAATACCGGGCGACCTTGGCGTCGAGATCGAGCAGGCCGCGATCCGCCGCCATATGGGCGCAGAACGCGCTCGCGCCTTTGGTGCAGGAGAACACGACGCAGATCGTATCGCGCTCCCAGGCGGGGCCGCCATCGCTCTTCTGTCCGCCCCACAGGTCGACCACGGTCTTGCCCTCCAGCGTGATGCTGACCGCCGCGCCGATCTCGCCACGCGTCTCGAAGTTCTCCACGAAGGCGTCGGCGACGCCGGCGAATCTGGCATCGCAGCTGCCGCTCACCAGGCCGCGCGCGGTCTTTCGTTCGATGGTACTCATGATTGCGCCCTCGATTTTCGCGCAAGCTTCCGGGCATTGGACGGCGCTGTCAAACCGGTGCTAGACCGCGCCATGGCCGATTTGCGCATCACCTCCGCTATCGTCGTCGCCGACTGGGAGTTGCGCGAGAGCTTCATCCTGTCTTCCGGCGCCGGCGGCCAGAACGTCAACAAGGTGGCGAGCGCGGTGCAGCTGCGCTTCGACGCGCTGCACAGCCCCAGCCTGCCGGACGAGGTGCGCGTGCGTCTGCTCAAGACCGCCGGCCACCGCCTGACCAAGGACGGCGTCATCGTCGTCGTGGCGCGCGAGAGCCGCGACCAGATCCGCAACCGCGCAATCGCGCGCGAAAAGCTCGCCGAGCTGATCCGCAGCGCGGCCTATGTGCCCAAGAAGCGCAAGCCGACCAAGCCGACCCGCGCCAGCAAGGAACGCCGCATCGAATCCAAGAAGCGCGACGCCCGCACCAAGCGGCAGCGCTCGAAGCGTTTCGAGGATTGACCTGTCTAATGCAATTCCGCGATGCGCGATAAGCAACGGGCGAGGCTTGGCGAATTCATCGCAGCTGAATCAGGGCGCCAGCCCGAAACTTCGTCAGCTACGAATCCAATTAGTCTTGCCGTATATAGCGGTCCGACGACTCGCCCCCCTTCGGGCGTCGGCACGAGGTCCGATTTTACCTTCCTGCTGCGCGAGTGTCGGGCTATCTCGACCAGAGATCGTTTTGGATCGTTGATGGCATCGGCATTGACGGGTATTCGATCTCGGCTAACGCCCAGAAATTGAGCGCACCGTTCTCGATCGGCCAATATCCATGATTCAATCGCCCGGACAACCGTTCTAAAACGCATTAACTGCGACGGCACCGCGAGCCACTTTCGAATGCACTCTGGTGCGCACTCGCAATCGTCATCCAAATCGATCAGAACAACCCAGGGTGTGTGCCTTGCGGCGTTATTGTAGCCACCCAGCGCCTTCAACAGCGCGGATTTTCCTGATCGCCCATGAACAGCTGAGATTTCCAGATTCCTACTTCGGGCAATTCTTCGCAGAACCGCCTCGTCCAAGTCACCTTCCACCGCGCAGGTGAAATAGTTTCCGTTTGCCACAGTTAGTCACCGAAGAGCGAAAGCTGCTGCGGATGAGGTGGTCTGGCCATTGGCAAAATTACATCGGGTAAGGAGGTTCCCCCCTGAAGTAGTTCACGGGCTTGAGATATTTTCGCGCCCAGGGTTACTTGTGTTCCCTCGGCGCTCGGTTTCAGTAGAACGACTTCGTCGAGGCCAATCCCGTCGTCTCGAAGCAGGTCTGGCGAATGGGTGCTGACAAAGACTTGCCGCCCAGAGCGACGTTGCATGTTCGCGAACATCGAGGGCAGAAATCTTACGACGTCTGCATGTAACGACAGTTCTGGCTCTTCCAAGAGCAATGGCCCGGCACCGTCGAGTACGGCCCAGAGAAGCCCTAGCAGACGAAGAGTGCCGTCAGAGAACTGTTCTTCGGTTTGCCAGGCTCCCTGTAGCCTCCAATGATCGTATCTGCCCCTAAGATGAGGGCGCCCTTTCGAATCGTCGCGGAAAAACTGCAATTCCTGGAGTTGGGGGACTGCTATTCGAAGAGCCTCCGCAATCTTCTTCAGTCGAGACTTCTGCGTACGCTCTTGGGTTTTCGCGATCTGCTCCATGAAATCGGAACCGAAAGGGTCTTGTGCAAAGCCGATGTATCTATCCGGTTCTCTGACCAACTGTGGAACAAGATGAAGATATCTGATGGTCGAAAAAAACTCCGCAATTGAGCGAAAATCTCTGTTGACGTTCACTTGCTCGAGGTAGGTTTGCTGAAGGCGTGCCTCATCCGCGTTGTCTTCCCCGTTGGGGCGTCGCAAGAGTTCGTTTTGTCCCAACCGAACGACTTCTGACTTGATTATTGGCCGTTGGAGGTTGTCTTGACTAAAGCTCAACTCGTAGTGCCAAGCTGGATCAGACCCGCTACCGCCGACCGCAACGGCGATTTCGACGTCTGGATAGCGTCGGGCTGCCAGGCAGCGGAGCTTGGATACCCCTCCTCTTTTTCGAACTGCTTCCTGAAATCCGCCACCTACCGAGGCCAAGTCGTGTAGAAACCGCAAGCTATCGAGCAAATTGGATTTACCCGAAGCGTTTGGCCCTACAAGAAATACGCGTCCCTTAAGCTCGATGTCGGCATGAACAAAGTTTTTCCAATTGCCCAAACGGAGCCGAGTAAAACGGACAGATTTGAGGGGCGCGCTGGACATGGACTAATGATATAGGTTTTGAAACCGTCTTACACTCCCAATTGTTTCGACCGAGTATGCGCCCCGTCCGGTCTAGCGGCCCTTATGCCGGTCACTTCTTCTCAGCGTCCACCTTCTGCTGCACCGCGGCCCAGCGGCGCGAGCCTTCACCGGCGCTGCCGCGTTGCGGCGCCGGCGGCTCCTCTCCCGCCGCGCGCATCCGTTCGGCGATCTGGCGCCCGAGCGCCACGACCTTGGGGATTTCGCCGTCGGCCAGCGCCGGCATGCGCTTCTTGCGCGCCATCGCCTTCTCGACATAGGGCGCGAGTTCCTCGGCCTTGCGCTTGACGCGTTCGGCTTCCTTCTCCTTGAACTCGGGCATCACCTCGTGCGCGAAGAGGTCGAGCGCTTCGCAGATATGCTCGTGCTTGTTGCGGCCGCCTTGCTGGATGAACGCGACCTGGTCGACGCCCGACTCAACGAAGCCGCGCAGGTGGTTGCGCAGCTGCTCCGGCGTGCCGATGCCGCCTTCGCCGCCGGCGCCCGGCGCGTCCGGCCCTGCCGCGGCTTGCGCCTTCTGGAACGCGGCCCAGATGTCGCTGCGCCCCGGTATGTGCTCGCCGAAGCCGTAGTGATGGCCGAGCGCATAGCCGAAGAAGCGGAAGCCTTCGAGGCCGCGCCGCCGCGCCTCGGCGCCGTCCGGGTGCACTGAGAAGCTCGACACCATGCAGATGTTGGGATTCACCGCATGGCCGATCGGCACGCATTCTTCCTTGAAGATGCGGTAATAGTCGTCGACCCATTGCTTGGCTTCGCGCGGGTCGACGAACGCAAACGTCAGCGCTCCGATGCCCAGCCGCGCCGCCAGCTTGATGGTCTCGCGGTTGGAGCACGCCACCCACAGGGGCGGATGCGGCCGCTGCACCGGCTTGGGCACCACATTGCGGCACGGCATCTCGAAATACTCGCCCTTGAAGCCGGGATAGGGGTCCATCGCCATCATGTTGGCGCATTGCTCGACCGCTTCGGCCCATTGGCTGCGCTTTTGCTCCACCGGCACGCGGTAGCCGCCGAGTTCCAGCAGTGCCGAGCTCTCGCCCGTGCCCCATTCGACGCGGCCATTGGAGACCAGATCGAGCGTCGCGATGCGCTCGGCGACACGCGCCGGATGGTTGTAGTTCGGCGGCATCAGCGTGATACCGTGGCCGAGCCGGATGTTCTTGGTGCGCTGCGAGCAGGCGGCGAGGAACACTTCCGGCGCCGACGAGTGCGAATACTCCTCCAGGAAGTGGTGCTCGACCTCCCAGGCATTATCGATGCCGAGCTTGTCGGCCAGCTCGACCTGGTCGAGCGCGTTCTGAAACAGGCGCAGCTCGTCGCCGTCGTTCCAGGGGCGCGGCAATTGGTGCTCGTAGAAGATGCCGAACCGCATGGCGGCCTCCCGTCAGGACTTGTTCTGGTTCATCAGATTGGCGCGCATCTGCATGCGGCGCTGCTGCTCTTCGGGGTCCCAGGCCTGGCGCGGCCCCGTCGTCATGCCGCCGTCGACCTGCAGATAGGTGCCGGTAACGAACTCCGAATCGTCGGACGCGAGGTACAGACACGCCTTGGCGATGTCGGCGGGCAGGCCGGCCTTGGGGATCGGCTGGGCATTGGCTTGCTGCTCGAACATGCCCTTGGTCACCATGTCCGCCATTGCGTCGTTCATGCCCATGGCGCGCATGCCCGAGGCGAAGATGTCGGTCTGGATGAAGCCGGGGCAGATCGCGTTGACGCGGATCTTGCTGCGCCCGAGCTGCGCCGCCGCGACCTGGGTCAGGTGGATGACGCCGGCCTTGGCGGTGGAATAGGCGATGGGCCCGGCGCCCGCCTGCAGCGCCGCGACCGAAGACGTGTTGACGATCGCGCCGCCGCCGCGCTCTTTCATGAACGGAATCGCATAGCGCATGCCGAGCGCGACCGAGCGCAGCAGGAGGTTCATCGAGCGGTCCCAGGCTTCGCCCGTCATGTCCTCGATGGTGTTCGGGCTGCCGCCGGCGCCGGCGTTGTTGAACAGGATGTCGAGGCCGCCGAACGCGTCCTTGGCCGCCTGCATCGTCGCCTTGATGTCGTCCTCGCGGGTGACGTCGCAATGCTGGTACTTCACTTGGCCGTTGAAGCGGCGCTCCAGGGCGCGGCCCTTCTCGTCCTGGATGTCGGCGGCGAGCACGCGCGCGCCTTCCGCGACGAAAAGCTCGACCGTGCCCAGCCCGATGCCCGACGCCGCGCCCGTGACGACGGCGATCTTGTCCTTGAGGCGATCCAATGCGTTCTCCCACCCGTTCTGATTTGTTGTCAGTTTAGGGGGCGGTCGGGCACAAAACAAACCGGTTTTTCGAAAATCGCCCGCGGCCGCGGGTTAGGATGATTTTTCCGTATCGGATTGGGGGAGGGTGACGTGAATTTGGAAGACCGCATCAAAGAGCAATTTCCCGGCCTGATCGTGACCTTGCTCAGCGTCCTGATCGGCATGGCGTTCAGCGACCTGGTCGAGATCGCCCGGGTGCATGTGACGCAGTGGTCGCTCGACATCGCGGCGTTGCGCACCTGGGGCCAGATTTTCGCGATGGGGTCGTGCTGTTTCTCCGTGTGGGTCATCTTCGCCCATATGAACGTGTCGCGGCTTCGCATCCCCACGCTCACCGACTCGGTGATCGTGTTCATCATCCCGATGGCGATCCTGTTCGGCAATTCGCTGATCGGCCGCAAAGAGGGCTGGCCGTGGTTCTATTTCGCCAGCGTCTATCTGTTCATCTCGCTGGTGACATGGATCTGGCAAGTCCGTGTCGCGTTGGCAGAGCGCGAGCTTGCGCCTTTCGCGCGGCTCACCCGGCCCCTGGGGCCGCTCTCCGTCATTTATCTCGGCATCCCGTTCTTTGCCGCCGCCGGATGGGCGGACAGTCACGGCTTGCTGTCGCCGATCGGCGAAGCGCTGGTCGCCTTGAGCGCAGGTCCGGCGGCCATGGTGACCGCCTGGATATTCGTCAGGGAATGGCAACGCGCCATCGACATCGCAGCGGCCTCTTGCGGCGAGATCGTCAGCGGCTGAACACGCCCATCAGCATCGGCTTGGCGTAGAGCGCCGGGGCGTCGAACCCCATCACGTCGGGGATCGTGAACGGCAGGTCGGAGGCGGCGTTGAGCGTCGCGTTCAGCATCTGGGCCGCGATATAGGGATCGACGGCGCGGATCGAGCCTTCCGCCACCCCGTCGGAGATCATCGCCGCGAAGCGCTCCGAGACACGGTTGGCGCGCTCGACCATGGCGAGGCGCATCGGCTCGGGCAGCGCCGCCAGCGCCGAGGAGCGCAGCAGCGGCCCGCGTTCCGACAGCTGGAATTCCACCAGCGTTGCCGCCGCCGCCGAGATTTTCTGCCAATAGTCGCCGCTTTGCGCCAGCGCCGCCGACTGCACCCGCCGCATCGCCTCGAAGGTGCGCTCGAAGCACTCGACGACCAGGTCGTCCTTGGCGTCGTTGTGATGGTAGAACGAACCCTTGGTGACGTTGAGCTGCTCGGAAATCTTCTCGACCGAAGCGCCGCGATAGCCGCGCTGGTTGATCAGCCGCGTCGCCGCGGTCAGGAAGGTCTCGCGCTGGCTGTCGGCGGCGTCCTGCGAGGCGGCGGGCTCCGGCAGCCGGCTCGGCCGCCACGCCGCGCCGTCCGGCGCCACGCCATGCGCCATGATGTCGAACATGCGGTCGCGCACGCGGCCATAATCGTCCAGGTCGTAGCGCGGCAGCCAGGTCACCGCCCAGTACATCTGCTCCATCAGCATATGGGTGCGCGCCGTCGCCATCCGGCGGTCGAGCCATTCATTGCCCGGGGCGCGGAACAGCGAGCGCACCTTGCGGAAGAACTGGCCGTAGGCCTTGCCGACGATCGGCAGATGCGGCTCCTTCAGCGCCCGGATGTCGCTGAACACCGCGACCGGCGCCTCGTCGCCTTCGCGGATGCGGCGGTGCAGGGCGAGATAGGAATCGAGGAATTTCAGCAGGCGCAGCTGCGGCGTCTCTTCCGCCAGCGCCGCCGCGATCAGCGCGTCGAAGCGCTCGATGCCGCGCAGATAGCAGGCGACCGCGAGGTCTTCCTTCTTCTTGAAGTAATAGGTCACCGAGGTCGTGATCAGATCGACGCTCGCCGCCACGTCGGCCAGCGTCATGCCGCGCACCCCGCGCCGGTTCAGGATGCCGGCGGCGGCGGCTATGATCGCTTCCTTCTTCTTGTTGTAGCGGTCGGTGGCGTTGTTCAAGGGTGCTCGGCGGCTGGCATGTGCTCGGCTTCGGCCGCCAGTTTGCGCAGATTCTCCTCATGATGCGAGCGGTCGATCGGAAAGCGCGAAATGACGAGGATTCCCAGGCCATAGAGGCCCACGACGACCGGCAGATAGACCAGGCCCATATTGCGGATGATCTGGGGATCGACATGGCCGGGTACCGCGTCGGTCGGAAAGCCGATGGCGCCGAGCAAAAGGCCCGAGAGCAGCAGGCCGAGCCCCGATACCGCCTTGGCCATGAAGCTGTTGCCGGCGAAGAACAGCCCTTCGGAGCGCCGCCCGGTCTTGAGCTCGCTGTCCTCCACCACGTCGGCCAGCATCGCGGTCATCAGGATGCCGCTGCCGATGGTCATCGAACCGCTGATCGCGCCGAAGACGAACAGCGTCGGCAGCAGCATCGGCGAGCCGTTCGGCCAGAACACGCCAAGCAGCCGCAGCACGAGCGGCACGATCGAGATCGTAAGTCCGGTCGCGAACAGAGTCACCGCGCCCATCCGCTTGCCCAGGCGCTTGGAGATCGGCAGCGCGATGAAGAACGCCAGCACGAACGCGACCACGGTGCCGAGGCCGAGCTCGGCGATCTGGTAGCTCTTGAACTCCCAGAAATAGCTGCTGAGATAGATCGCCATCGCGAAGACCAGCCCGGTCGCGGCGCCGAAGCAGATCTGCGCCAGCACCAGGGTCAGGAAGGCGCGGTTGTTCAGCGTCGCCGCCATCTCCTTGGCGTATTGCCACAACGTCAGCCGCCGCGCCGGCGGCTGGCGCAGGATCGGGATGAATTTGTGCGTGCCCAGCGCCGAGATCAGGATGGCGCAGAACATGAGCGCCGCGGCGAGATAGCCGTAATGCGAATAGCCGGAGGCGTTGAGCTGTCCGACCTTGTGGGTCTTGTCGGGCGCGAGGAAGTAGGACGTCGCCAGCAGGTACATCGTCATGCCGCCGCTCCAGGCGAAGAACACGCGATAGCTGGAAAGCGCGGTGCGCTGGTCGTAC
The DNA here is from genome assembly GCA_964465935.1 of uncultured Rhizobium sp. GTDB lineage: Bacteria > Pseudomonadota > Alphaproteobacteria > Micropepsales > Micropepsaceae > Rhizomicrobium. Next base: position 1,186 of record CAYXMO010000098.1, on the reverse strand, counting down.
TGGTCGGTCAGCTCGGGATTGAGCGCCGAGCTCGGGATTTCGTAGAAACTGATGAAGGTGCGCACCACCACCGCGACGACGAAGAGATAGATGATCAGGCCGCCCTGGCTCCAGGCCGGCGGATTCCACAGCGCCAGATAGCTCAGCGCCACCGGCAGCGCCGAGAGATAGAGCAGGGGATGGCGGCGGCCCCAGCGCGAGCGCAGATTGTCGGAGAACTGGCCGATGATCGGATCGAACAGCGCGTCGATGCACAGCGCCGCGAACAGCACCAGGCCGACGACCTGCGACGGCAGGTGCATCACCTGGTTGTAGAACAGCAGCAGGATGGTCTGGAAACCGTTGTCCTTGACGCCGAAGGCGACGGAACCGAAGCCGTAGAACAGGCGGGTCTTCAGCGACTTGGTCTCGCTGCGCAAGGCGGCGAGCCGCTGCGGGTCTTGGGCGGCGTCCATGTCGGCTCCTTCGTGTGCGGCGGACGATGCTACTCGCCGGGCGCCGGCTGGGGCAGTCCGTCGGTCAGTTCGGCTTCGACCGCCGCCGGCGCTTGCGCCAGCACCGCCGATTCTTCGAGCTTGCGCAGATTCTCGCCATGCGACTCGCGCGTGATGCGGTAGCGCGACAGCAGGACCATGCCGGCGGTGAACATGACGATGATCACCGGCATGTAGATATAGGCGAGATGGTGCAGCACCAGGGGATCCATCGTGTCGGGATTGGCGTGGTCGGGAAACGCGACCAATCTCAGCATCTGGCCGCCGATCAGCGCGCCCACGCCCGTCGTCGCTTTGCTGACGAAGGCCATGGCGGCGAAAAACAGCCCCTCGGACCGCCGCTTGGTCTTGATCTCGTTGTCTTCGACGACGTCGGTCAGCATCGACGAGAACATGATCAGCACGACGATCCCCAGCGTGTCCGAGGTCAGCCGGTCGAGCAGGAGCAGCGGCAGCAGGAACGGCGAGCCGTTCGCCGGGAAGAAGCCGATCAGCCGGAGCGCGATGGGAATCGAAGATGTGCAGATGAAGACGATGTACAGCGCTATCGCCAGCTGGCGCTTGCCGAACCTCTTCGACAGCGGCGGCGCCGCCACCACGCCGATCACCGCGGCGGCGAGGGCGCTCAACGCGAACAGCGAGAGCTGCCTGGCGCTGAGACCCCAGAAATAGGTCGCGAAATAGGTCGTGAG
>CAYXMO010000097.1:0-9820 GCA_964465935.1 uncultured Rhizobium sp. | reverse complement strand
GCCGGCATCGTGGTGAACCACAACATCGTGCTGATCGACACCTTCCACCGCCTGCTCGAATCCGGCATGGACCCGATCGAAGCGGTGATCCGTTCGAGCGCCCAGCGCCTGCGTCCGGTGTTCCTGACCACGATCACGGCGATCGGCGGCCTCTTGCCGATGATGTTCGCGATCGAGATCGACTTCGCCAGCCGCCAGGTCACCATCGGCGGCCCGAACGCCGGCATGTGGGTGCAGCTCTCCACCGCCATCGTCTTCGGCCTGGCGTTCTCCAAGATGATCACGCTGGGCATCGTGCCGGCGATGCTGGCGCTGCCTTACCGCCTCAAGATGCGCGAGCGCCGCGGCTTCGGCGCGGCGGTCGGCGGCGCGTTGTCGGCGCCGGCCCGCGCGGTGCGCAAATGGCGCGGCGGCGGCGACACCTCGCCGGAAGCGCAACCGGCGGAGTGATCAGCCCGCGGCAACCGGCGTGGCGCGCGAGGCCACGCCGGGCGCCACGTCGGGATCGTTCTCGACGGCTTTGAGGATTTCCATCGCCTCGGCGGCCTGCTTCTGCTTGTTCCACATCGAAGCGTAGTGGCCGTCTTGCGCCACCAGTTCGGCATGACGGCCGCGCTCGACGATCTGGCCGTGATCCAGCACCAGGATTTCGTCGGCGTCGATCACAGTCGACAGCCGGTGGGCGATGACCAGCGAGGTGCGGCCCTGGGAGACCTCCGCCAGCGCGCCCTGGATCTCGCGCTCGGTGTGGGTGTCGAGCGCCGAGGTCGCTTCGTCCAGCAGCAGGATCGGCGGGTTCTTCAGGATGGTGCGGGCGATGGCGACGCGCTGCTTCTCGCCGCCGGAGAGCTTGAGGCCGCGCTCGCCGACCATGGCGTCGAAGCCGAGCGGCAATTCGGCGATGAACTTATCGATCTGGGCGTGGCGCGCCGCTTCCTTGATCTCGGCTTCGGTGGCGCCGATCCGGCCATAGGCGATGTTGTATTTGACCGTGTCGTTGAACAGCACGGTGTCCTGCGGGACGATGCCGATCACCTGGCGCAACGAGGCCTGCGTCACGTCGCGGATGTCCTGGCCGTCGATGGTCACGCTGCCCGACTGGATGTCGTAGAAGCGGTAGAGGATGCGCGAGATCGTGGACTTGCCGGCGCCGGACGGACCCACCACCGCCACCGTCTTGCCGGCCGGCACGGTGAAGCTGACGCCCTTGAGCACGATGCGCGCCGGCTCATAGGCGAAGACGACATTGTCGAAGCGGATTTCGCCGCCGGTGACTTTGAGGTCGGGGGCGCCGGGCTTGTCCTGCACTTCCTCGGGCTGGTGCAGGAGGCGGAACATCGCGTCCATGTCGACCAGCGACTGGGTGATCTCGCGATAGGCGGTGCCGAGGAAGTTGAGCGGCTGCTGCAGCGCCACCAGATAGCCGGTCGCCATGGTCAGATCGCCGACCGTGAAGTGCCCCGACCGCAGGATGCCGACCGCCGTCAGGACCAGAACGGCGCCCAGCCCCAGCGACATCAGAATGGCCTGGCCGATGTTCAGGACGGTGAGCGAGGTCGTCGCCTGGGTCGAGGCCTTGGTGAAGCGTTCCATCGAGCGGTCGAAGCGGCGGGTCTCGTGGCCCTCATTGTTGAAATATTTGACGGTCTCGTAGTTCAGCAGGCTGTCCACCGCCTTGGTGTTGGCGTCCTGGTCGCTCTGGTTCATGTCGCGGCGGAACTGGATGCGCCAGCGCGTGATCGCGAAGGTGAACCAGACATAGAGCACGACCATCACGACGGTGGCGGCCGCGAACCAGACGTTGAACACGACCAGGAAGATCGTGGCGGTGATCGCCAACTCCAGCACGGTGGGGAAGGTGTTGAAGATCGCGATCGACAGCAGGGTGTCGATGCCCTTGGTGCCGCGCTCGATCACCCGCGACAGCCCGCCGGTCTTGCGCTCCAGATGGAAGCGCAAGGACAGCCGGTGGACATGGGCGAAGGTCGAGACCGCGACCTGGCGCATCGCGTGGTACTGAACCTTGGCGAAGACGCCGTCGCGCAGCTGGGCAAAGCCCGAGATCATGATGCGGGCGAAGACCTGGCTCGCGATCAGGCCCATAACCACGGCGAAAATCTGCATCGTCGGATCATGGTTCAGCGAATCGACCAGGCGGCCGTTCAGCGCCGGCACGATGGCGTTCGCAACCTTGGCCAGGACGAGGCAGACCATCGCGATGGCGACGCGCGTCTTGAGGTCGGCGCGGCCCTTCGGCCACAGATACGGCATCAGCGTCCAGAGCGGGCGCAGCGACGGCGCACCGTCGCCCTCCTCGACGGGATGTGCCGCCATCTAGTGCCCCATATTGCCGCCGCCGAACGCCAAAAAGCCCGCGATCAGCGCGATCACGGCGATGGCGGCGATAATGACGAGCGCGCGGGGCACGGCTAACCTCGGTTGTCCGATTCTGTTTAGGAACTGGCGCGCCGGCGCGCAACCCTCAAGGCGTTATGGAAAAGAAGTCTGCTGCCATTTGCGTGTTCTGCGGTTCCTCGCACGGCGCCAGGCCGGCCTATTCGGCTGCCGCCAAACGGCTGGGAACGCTGATCGGCGCGCGCGGCTACGACATGGTGTTCGGCGGCGGCAAGAACGGCCTGATGGGCGACGCCGCCATGGCGGCTGCTACCGCAGGTGCGAAGGTGCTCGGCGTCCTCCCCGATTTCCTGAGGAAAATCGAGATTCCGCTGGCGGCGGAGTCGGAGGAACTCGTCATCGTTCCCGACATGCAGATCCGCAAGCAGATCATGCTGGAAAAGTCTGCCGCCTTCATCGTGCTGCCGGGCGGACTGGGCACGCTCGACGAGCTGTTCGAGGTCCTGTCGATCTCCCAGCTCAAGGTCCACGCCAAGCCCATCGTCATCGTCGACACCGACGGCTTCTACGAGCCGCTCTGGCCGCTGCTGTCGCGGGTGGTGCGCGAGGGCTTCGCGCTGCGCGCCATCGAGAATTTCTACCACGTCGTCAAAACACCTGAGGAAGCGCTGGACAAGCTCGACCTGCTATTGGGCCACGCGGCGTGAGAGGAAGCCGAAACGGCCTTCGATGCTGACCAGCGCCAAAGCGCTCCAGATGCAGCCGAAGGCAACGACATCGGCGCGCGTGAACGCCTCGCCCAGGATCAGCGTCGCGATCAACAGCGTGATCGACGGCGCGAGATATTGCAGGAAGCCCAGCGTCGTCAGGCGCAGACGCTTGGCGCCGGCGGCGAACATCACCAGCGGCAGCGCCGTCAACGGACCGGTGAAGATCAGCAGGCCGTCGCGGGTCAGCGTCCTGGCCGGGAAGGCGCCGCTGCCGTCCAGCGCCCCCAGCGCCACGATCACCAGCGTGACCGGCAGCAGCAGGCAGGTCTCGATGGTGAGCCCTTCCAGCGAATCCACGGGCGTCAGCTTGCGGACATAGCCGTAGAACCCGAAGGTCAGCGCCAGCGACGGCGCCACCCAGGGGATATGTCCGAGCGAGACCGCCTCCACCGCGACCGCGGCGGTCGCCAGCACGATGGCGGCGACGCGCAGCCGCGAAATCTTCTCGCCGAGCAGCGCGACGCCGAGCCCGATGGAGACCAAAGGCGTCATGTAGTAGCCGAGCGCCGCCTCGACCAATTGATGGGTCGAGACGCAATACATGAACAGCGTCCAGTTGGCGGCGATCAGCAGGCTGCTCACCGCCAGCGCGCCCATCAGCCGGCGGGTGCGGATGACGGCGAAAAAATGCGAAAAGCGGCGGCGCGCCGCGGTGACGGCGAGCCCGAACAGCGAGCACCACAGGATGCGGTGCAAAGTCACCTGGAACGGCGAAACGCCTTCCAGCAGCCGCCAGTACAGCGGCACCAGCCCCCAGACGAAATAGGCGCCGCCGGCATACAGGATGCCGCGGGTTTCATCGTGGTGATGTTCGTGTGCGCCGCTCATGCACCCAACCTAGTGCGTTCGGCGCATAATGCGAGCGGCGCGAATGCGCATCCCCGTCATGCGCGGGCGCCATCGCGAAACAATTTGTAACAGATCGAGTCGGTCAGCGCTTCGAACGATGCGTCGACCAGATTGGCCGAGACGCCGACGGTGGACCAGCGGTTGCCCTTGCCGTCGGCGCTCTCGACCATCACGCGGGTCACGGCCTCGGTGCCGCTCGTGAGGATACGGACCTTGTAGTCCACCAGCCGCAGGTCGGAGAGATAGGACGAATATTTGCCCAGATCCTTGCGCAAGGCCTGGTCGAGCGCGTCGATCGGGCCGTTGCGGCTCTCCGCGACGTTCATCAGCGCGTCGCCGCCGACTTTCATCTTCACCACCGCCTCGGACACGGTGACCAGATCGCCGCGCGCATTGTGGCGCTTCTCGACCAGGACGCGGAACGAATCGACGTCGAAATAGCCCGGCAATTTGCCCAGGGCGCGGCGCGCCAGGAGCTCGAACGACGCTTCGGCGCCGTCATAGGCATAGCCGAGGAATTCGCGCTGCTTGATGTCTTCCAGCAGATGGCTGACGCGCGCGTCCTTGGCGTCGAGATCGATGCCGGCTTGCGACAGCCGCGCCAGCAGGTTCGAGCGCCCCGCCTGGTCCGACACCAGAATCTTGCGCGCGTTGCCGACCGATTCCGGCGGCACATGCTCATAGGTGCGCGGGTCCTTCGCCACCGCCGAGGAGTGCAGCCCGCCCTTATGCGCGAAGGCCGACGGCCCGACATAGGCGGCGTGGCGGTTGGGGGCGCGGTTCAGGATCTCGTCCAGCAGGCGCGAGACGCCGGTCAGCTGGGCGAGCCGCTCGGGCGACACGCCGGTCTCGAATTGATCCCTATACGGATGCTTCAGCAGCAGCGTCGGCAGCAGGGCGCACAGATTGGCGTTGCCGCAGCGCTCGCCCAGCCCGTTGAGCGTGCCCTGGATCTGCCGCGCCCCGCCGCGCAGCGCCGCCAGCGACACCGCGACCGCCTGCTCGGTGTCGTTATGGGCGTGAATGCCGAGCCGGGCGGCGGGTAGTTCGAGCTTCACTTCGCTGACGATCTCGTAGACGTCCTCCGGCAGCGTGCCGCCATTGGTGTCGCAGAGCACCAGCCAGCTGGCGCCGGCCTCGTGCGCGGCGCGGATGCAGGCGAGCGCGTATTCCGGATTGGCCTTGTAGCCGTCGAAGAAATGCTCGGCATCGAACAGCGCCTCGCGCTTCCTGGCCACCACGGCGGCGATGGATTCGGCGATGCCGTCGATATTGTCGGAGCGCGGGATTTCCAGCGCGACATCGACGTGAAAATCCCAGGTCTTGCCGACGAGACAGGCGGCGTCGGCCTTGGCGTCGAGCACCTGGCTGAGGCCCGGATCGTTGGCGGCGCTGCGCCCGGCGCGCTTGGTCATGCCGAAGGCGGTGAAGCGGGCGCCTGCCAGCGGCGGGCGTTCGGCGAAGAACGCGGTATCGGTAGGGTTGGCGCCCGGCCAGCCGCCTTCGACATAGTCGATGCCGAGGGCGTCGAGCGCCAGCGCGATCTGACGCTTGTCTTCGACCGAGAAATCCACGCCTTGCGTCTGCGCCCCGTCGCGCAGCGTGGTGTCAAACAGAAACAGGCGTTCGCGGCTCATCGCGCACCGACCCTTCCCCGAACGCGGCGCGCGGCGAAACCGGCAGGTTTTCGGCGACGTAGCGATCGATCTCGCTGAGGGCCGTGCCGGCGTTGCACATCCGGCCGATCTCGTCGCAGACGGCGTTGACGCTTCTCAGGTAACGCCGCATCTCGCGCTTTGCCGCCAGATTCTTGGCGCCGAAGCGGCCGTGTTTGTGGGCGTTGCGATTGCCGGGTTTGGCGCCTGCCTTCGCCCGTTGGGCTTCCGCTGGCAGGCCTGCCCCGGGTTGTTCGGCAAGATAATTGTTCCGCGAAAAATCGTACCCCCCTCCCCCCTCGGCAGGCGCCCCGGACGGTTCGGCAACATAATTGTTCCTCGGAAAATCGACTCCTCCTCCCCCCTCGGGGGGCTTTTCCGCAAGATAATTGTTCCGCGAAATTCCGAGGGCCCCCTCCCCTCTGGGCGCCAGACGGCGGCGAAGCGGACGCGCCAGCGCCGCGGCGAGGACGGGAGGTAGATCGGAGACGGACGAAGTTTCGCTCATCCACCGGATGTAGGAAATCAATCTGAACAATCAAGGGTTGTTTCGAAATATTTTTTGTCGCGCTGAAGAACCGGCGCGTGCCGGCGCGGTGAAAAGGATTCACGCGGAGGCGCGGAGACGCGGAGGTGCGCGCTCCGCGTCTCCGCGTCTCCGCGTGGGATTTTTTCTCTTGGCGCTTCGCGCCGATGGATGGGCGGGTCAAGCCCGCCCATGACGATGGAGGGCTCACCGCTTGACCTCCCAGGTCGTGCCTTGCGGGCCGTCCTTCAGCACGATGCCGTTCGCGAGCAACTCGTCGCGGATGCGGTCGCTCTCCTTGAAGTCTTTTCGCGCGCGAGCGGCTTTGCGGGCTTCGATGGCTTGCGCGATGGCAGCTTCGTCGACCGCCTTCTTGGCCGCGAGATTCATCTGCGCGTTGGAGAAGCCGAGCAGCGCCAGGCCGCCGGCGAGCTCGCGGCCGGACGCCTGATGCAGCGCGGCGATGGCCGCCGGCGTGTTGAGATCGTCCGACAACGCCTCCAGGAACGCCGCGCCCACGAATGCAACGGCCAGCGTCTCGGTTGCCGCGTACCACTTCTCCAGCGTCTTCCAACTCTCGGTCATGCCGGCGACGGTCCAGTCCATCGGCTGTCGGTAATGCGTGCGCAGCATGTTGAAGCGCAGCACTTCGCCGGGCCAGTCCTGCAGCAGCTCGTTGATGGTGACGAAGTTGCCGAGCGACTTCGACATCTTCTCGCCTTCGACGTTGAGAAAGCCGTTGTGCATCCACACCTTGGCGAGCGGCCGGTCATTGTGCGCGCCCTCGCTTTGCGCGATCTCGTTCTCGTGGTGCGGGAACACCAGATCGATGCCGCCGCCATGGATGTCGATGGTCTCGCCCATCGTCGCTTCGATCATCGCCGAGCACTCCAGGTGCCAGCCCGGGCGGCCATAGCCCCAGGGCGAATCCCAGCCCGGCTGCTCGGCCAGCGACGGCTTCCACAACACGAAGTCCATCGGGTCTTCCTTGTAGGGCGCCACGTCGATGCGGGCGCCGGCGATCATGTCGTCGAGGCTGCGGCGCGCCAGCTTGCCGTAGTCGGCCTTCTGCTTGACGCGGAACAGCACATGGCCGTCCGCCGCATAGGCGAAGCCGGCGACGATCAAATTCTGCGTCATCGCGATCATCTGCGTCACATATTCGGTGGCGCGCGGCATATAGGTCGGCTCAAGGCAGCCGAGCGAACGCACGTCCTCGCGGTAGACGCCGTAGGTCGCCTCGGTGATCTCGCGCAGCACGTCGAGGATCGGCACGTTGCGCTGGTCGGTTTTGGCGCGCTCGGCGGCGCGGGCATTGATCTTGTCGTCGATGTCCGTGATGTTGCGGACATAGGTGACGTGTTCGGCGCCGTAAGCGTGGCGCAGCAGGCGGAACAGCACGTCGAACACGATCGCCGGGCGGCCGTTGCCGATATGGGCGTAGTCGTAGACCGTCGGGCCGCAGACATACATCCGCACGTTGGTGGGATCGAGCGGGACGAAGTCTTCCTTCGTCTTGGTCAGCGTGTTGTAGAGGCGGATGGTCATGGGCGTACTCATAGCGTGATTTGCGGCGAGCCCTCACCCGAAATCGCTTTGCGATTTCGACCTCTCCCGCAAGCGGGAGAGGTTAAGAGCGCCGATAACCTCTCCCGTTCACGGGGAGAGGTCGAAAAACGCGCAGCGTTTTTCGGGTGAGGGGACGTGTGGCGATGTGGGCAGGCAAAAGGGGTCTATCGCGGCGTCAGCCGCAAATTCGGATCGTGCAAATCTGGCGAGCAATGCTCACGCCGTTTCCCCTTTGAGCCGCGCAAGAACTCTTGTGCGTCCGATGAGCGGTAGCAGCTTTTTCAGCTCCGGTCCATCGCCCCGCCCGGTCAGCGCTTCGCGCAAGGGATGGAACAGGGCGCGGCCCTTGGCGCCGGTGGCGGCGCCGACCGCCTTGGTCCAGGCGCTCCAGGTGGTCTCGTCCCAGGGCTCGGCGGGCAGGAGTTCGGCGGCCTTGGCGGCGAGCGCGGCGTCTTCGAGCACCGGCGCGACCGGGCCGCTGACGACCGTCCACCACACTCGCGCGTCGGCGAGGGTGGCGAGGTTGGGCTTGACAGCATCCCAGAACGCGGCGTCGCCGGGCACGCGGCCGGCCACCGCCTCGTAAGGCAGCAGGTGGAGCAGCTTGCCATTCAAGAGCGCGAGCTCGGCGGTGTCGAACAGCGCCAGGGCGCGGCCGAATTTGGCGAAGTCGAACTCGGCGGCGAGCGCGTCGAGGCTGAGGCGCGGCTCGATCGCGTCGGCGGTGCCGATCTTGGCGAGATAGGAGGCGAGCGCCAAAGGCTCGATGCCGTTCTCCTTGAGCGCACGCAGCGACAGCGCGCCGGCGCGCTTGGAGAGCTTGCCGCCCTCGGCGGCGCCGAACAACGCGTAATGCGCGAACACCGGCGGCGCGGCGCCCAAGGCTTCGAAAATCTCGATCTGCGGCGCGGTGTTGGTGACGTGATCCTCGCCGCGGATGATGTCGCTGATCGAAAAGTCGATGTCGTCGACCACCGAGGGCAGCGTGTAGAGGAAACTGCCGTCCTCGCGGATCAGCACCGGGTCGGAGAGGGTGGAGGTGTCGATCTCGACCGGACCACGGATCGCGTCGTGCCAGTGGACCTTGGCGTGGCTGAGCTTGAAGCGCCAATGCGGCTTGCGGCCCTGCGCTTCGAGCGCGGCGCGGTCGGCATCGCTCAGCGCCAGAGCGGCGCGGTCGTAGACCGGCGGCTTGTGCGCCGCCATCTGGCGCTTGCGGCGGCGCTCGAGCTCTTCGGCGGTCTCGTAAGCGGGATATAGGCGGCCGGCGGCTTTCAGCGTCTCGGCCGCCGCCTGGTAGAGCCTCACGCGATCGGACTGGCGGGCGAAGACGTCGTGCGGCAGGCCGAGCCAGGCGAGGTCTTCGAGGATCGCGGCTTCGGACTCCCTGGTCGAGCGCGCGATATCGGTGTCGTCGATCCGCAGCATGAACTTGCCGCCGGTCTTCTTCGCGAAGAGGTAGTTGAGCACGGCGGCACGGCCATTGCCGGCCTGGAGCAGGCCGGTCGGCGACGGCGCGACGCGGACGATGGGGATCATGGCGTTATATGCTCAGTCGCGTGCATCGCGGAACGCGTTCGTTATCGGGTAGCGGCGGTCGCGGCCGAAATTGCGCGCCGAAATCTTCACGCCCGGCGGGGCTTGGCGGCGCTTGTATTCGCTCACATAGAGGAGTTGCTCGATGCGCTTCACCGTCGCCGGGTGGTAGCCCTTGGCGCAGGTGTCCTCGAAGGTCATCTCGTTCTCGACCAGGCATTCCAGGATGCCGTCGAGGATTTCGTAAGGCGGCAGCGAGTCCTCGTCCTTCTGGTTGTCGCGCAATTCGGCGCTCGGCGGCTTGGTGATGATGCGCTCGGGGATGACGCGGCCGGCGGGGCCGAGGGCGCCACGCGGCTGGGCCTGGTTGCGCCAGCGCGCCAGGCGGAAGACCTCCATCTTGTAGACGTCCTTGAGCACGTTGTAGCCGCCGCACATGTCGCCATAGAGCGTGGCATAGCCGACGCTCATCTCGGACTTGTTGCCGGTGGTCAGCACCATCGGCCCGAACTTGTTGGAGATCGCCATCAGGATGACGCCGCGGGCGCGCGACTGGATGT